>NZ_AAWS01000078.1 GCF_000169175.1 Microscilla marina ATCC 23134 | reverse complement strand
GAGCATGCTAAAGCTGCTCAACGTCGCCCAAACCCACGTCATCAAATGTACACACAAAACGAGCAGTGGTTGTCCAGGATTTCCAGAAAAACCGTATGTTGATTGTGGGCTCGGCGCATATTTCGCTCGACTGATCGACCTGGCAAACCAATTCAACTTTGAAACTATAGTCATAGATCCACGCCAGATTTTACCGCCAAAACCCGGTTCTTATCGCAACCTGCCCACCTGTACCACGCCTGGCCAGCGCAGGTATTGCCCAAGCTTAGGCTCAACCAAGATACTTATGCCGTGTTGCTGAGCCACGACCCTAAAATAGACGATCAGGCATTGCATTTACTGCTACGCTCAGAGGTAGCCTACATTGGTTGTTTGGGTAGCCGTAAAACCCACGCCAAACGCCTCAAGCGTTTAGAGGAAGCTGGTTTTACTTCCGACGAAACCGACCGTATTTATGCTCCGGTGGGGGTGAACATCCACGCCAAAACCCCGCAAGAGATTGCTTTGAGTGTAATGGCACAAGTAGTAGAGATAAAAAATAACGAGGAGGTGGGGTAGCAGCAAACGAAGCATAAGCCAAGTGAAGCATGAACCAAACAAAACAGGCATTGCCACACAGGTACCAACACCCCTTCTGGCGGTTACTTTACTGGAGGAACCAACCCATTTGAATGACAAAAAAAATCTCCGCCTCGGGCAGTGTCTCCACGCCCGATCGAAACTTCGTACTTTGCAAGCTTCAGAGAGGTTTCTCATTTTTTATAAAGAAAGCTCTATTACTTTATGAGCGAAACCAACCCATTTGAATGACAAAAAAAATCCCGGTGAAGCGTAAGACCTCACCGGGATTTTTTATTTATTCTAAAAGCTATTTTTCTTCTTTTACCGAGGTAGGCTGTCCATCTATAAACTCTATGATTTGTACTTTTTTGATGCCCAGGCTTTTCAAGTACTTTCGAAATGCCTGTGACTCTTCGAATTGCTGGAAATTACCCAACAAACGGTAATAATCGTTGGCTTTGTCATTGTCACCAATGCGCACTTTGTAGCTCACCCCTTTGGTGTTTAAGCTTTTGGCTTCGGCCTGTAGAGTTTGTGCCAAAGCATCTGCCATATTTATTCGTTGTCCGTCTTTAAAAGCCACTACCCAGGCTTTTTGTACGCCTAGTTTCAGCAAATAATCTCTCAATGTTTTGGCAGGCAAATAATGATTAAAAAAACCCAAAGTATGCTTCAGCAAACCACCGCGTTCTTCGAGTTTGTACCCTCGCACATTGTTTTGGCGATATACGTCTTGTTGTTGTTTCTGAAAAGCACCTATTTGTACCCTAAACACAATGCCTGTAGCGGCAATCAAAGTATTGGTATTGCCCCCAGATTTTCTCTTAAGACATTCAGCAAGTTGTTTCTCCAGGTCTGCTACCCTCAGCAACAATACTTCTTTCAACTGTTCAAAATCGTACTCTTTTCCTCTTGCTACACGGTAAAGCTGGCGATAAGACGATAACTCCTTTTGGGTAGACGCCAATGTATCTTTCAATGCTTTGAGTTTCCATGGGTTACGCCTTAAGTCTCTGGCTTCGCTTCTCAATGCTTTTCTTTCTTCGCGCGATAGTTCAGGAATGGTGGCCTGAAACGCCAGCAAAAATACCCCAGCGAAGAGTAGTAAATACTTTAAATTGGATAGTTTCATAATTTTGAACCTTATTAATTGCCAATGTCTAAATGGTTTAAACTTTGGGGCGACAAGTGGCGGTTATGTTTGTACTCAAAAAAATCTAAACAACCACAGACGAACGCTTTAAACAAGCGCTCAATTCAAGATAAGTAGGTAGTTCAACTTTGTCGATTACACATACGTTTTTGCAAAAGTAAGAAAATTTGATGACTCAAAAACTTACGCTTTCAAAAGCGTCCATTGCATAAATGTTTGATGTACCGTTTTTACTATACGAAATTAAGAATCCTAAAGTACATTATTTTATCAGATCAATCTCCTAAATGTAAGGGTTTTATGAGACTTTATTCAAAAGAAAGTCCAAAAATCTTGCAAAGCAATCAAGCGCCATATAGTTTTAGATTTTATTCAATATTCATTACCTGGAGATAAAAATATACTAAAATATGCGAATTGTTTTAATTGGCTACGGTAAAATGGGCAAGGTCATAGAAAAAATTGCCCTTCACCGAGGCCACGAAGTGGTAGAGCGAATAGATGTAAGCAATGGGCACCGCCTTGGGGAGCTTACCCGCAACGACGCTGACGTGGCTATAGAGTTTACCCAGCCTGAGTCGGCGTATATCAACACTAAAACTTGTATAGAACAGGGCATTCCGGTGGTATCGGGCACTACAGGTTGGTTAGAGAAAAAACAAGAGGTAGAAGCACTTTGCAGGGCAAAAGGAGGGGCATTTTTTTATGCCTCTAACTACAGCGTGGGAGTCAATTTGTTTTTTCAACTAAATAAATACCTGGCGCGCATGATGAAACCCTACACAGACTACAAGGTAAACGTAGAGGAGATTCATCATACCGAAAAGAAAGACGCGCCTAGTGGCACCGCCATTACCCTTGCCGAGGGCTTGCTCGATACTTTTACCGAAAAAACCAACTGGGTAAACGAAGCGAGCAATCAACCCCATGAACTGCCTATAGTATCGCTGCGTGAGCACGACGTAAAAGGAACCCACACCATTCAATACACATCTAATATTGACGATATAGAAATTAAACACACGGCACACACCAGAGAGGGTTTTGCCAGTGGGACAGTAATGGCTGCCGAATGGGTACACACCAAAAAAGGGGTATTTGGCATGGCTGATATGCTAAACCTGGAAAAATAAGCCCGGAAAAGGGCTAGAGCACAAGGCAGGGAAAAGCGGGCTTTTTCCCTGCTTAAAATTATGAAATATGCCAGTTATACATTAAACTTGTATTTACTTGATTGTAAATGAACTGTTTAGAGTGCAGGAATGGTGAAAAAATAAGTTAACAACTTGGTGGTAGAGATTTTCTTCTGAAATGAAGCTCTTTTTTGAGGCTGTCTCATCATAGATTTAAGAGAGTATTATTCTAAATGCGAGCCATACCTCCAAACTAAAAAACTATTTTTGTCCACTTAAACTTGTTAATCATATAAAAGTATGAGCGTACCACCAATTTCAAATCCGGACAAGGATTTAGACATTGTTCCCCAAGAAAAACAAAAGAAAAAACGTTCGGGTTTTAGCACCTGGGTAAGAACCTTTTTTATCGCTTTGTTACTTGCCATCGTGGTCAAAGTGTTTTTTCTGGAAGCATTCGTCATTCCTTCCAATTCTATGGAAGGCACGCTCAAAACGGGAGACTTCATTTTTGTAAACAAGCTACACTATGGTCCCCGTACCCCCCAAACCTGGCTTCAAATACCGCTTACCCACCAAAGCATGCACATTCCTGGGTTGGGCACCCGCAAAACTTACCTCGATGCGGCCAAGCTGCCTACTACCCGTTTGCCCGGCTACAGTAGCATCAAGCGAGGCGACGTGGTAGTGTTTAATCATCCGCCAAGCAACCACCCTGTCTCCCAAAAAACCCACTATGTAAAACGTTGTGTGGCGTTGGCAGGCGATACAGTAAAAATAGTAGATATGCAGCTGATAGTCAATGGGCAAAAGCAAGGCACTGGTAACAAGGTCTTGTATCAATTTAATTTTGGCACCCAAAGCAAAGGGGGCAACGAGGTGTTGGATAAACAAGGCATCAGTTATGAAGAAGTCAATGGCGGAGGCTATCGCTTTTGGGCAACCCAATCACAAGCCAATGACTTAAGTCAAAACAAGAAGTTTTCGGCCAATGGTGACAAACCTTTGCTCATAAGAGCCAATAAAGAAGTTCGCAATCCACATATTTTCCCTCAAGACGAGGCTTTTGACTGGAACGAGGACTTTTTTGGTCCTTTGATTATTCCCAAAAAGGGGACAGTGATGCCTATGATTTCCCGCAATGTAATTTTGTACAAAGATTTGATTCAACGCTTTGAAGGTTTGAAAAAAGGACGGGTAGAAATCTACAAAAACCAATTGCTGATTGATGGCAAGGTGCAAGAACGTTACACTTTCAAAAACAATTACTATTTTATGTTGGGCGACAGCCGCCACAACTCGCTCGATTCACGCTATTGGGGGCTGGTGCCCGAAAACCATATTGTGGGCAAGGTAGCCTTTACTTTGTTTTCGCTCAGACCCAATGTACCCTGGTTGAGCACTACCAATTGGCTGCCACGTGGCGTGGGCAAATACAAAATCTATCCGAACTTTAGTAAATTTCGCAAAAAACGCTGGTTTAAGGCTGTGAAATGAAGTTATTTAATTACGAATGGATCAATTACGAACCGACTGGAAGGAGCTCTGCGAAGCTAATTACGAATGGGCGCAAAGCGAGGCTTGAAGCTACGGTCTACCGACTACCGACTCTGGACTAAATTACGAATGGGCGCAAAGCGAGGCTTGAAGCTACGGTCTACCGACTACCGACTCTGGACTAAATTACGAATGGGCGCAAAGCGAGGCTTGAAGCTACCGACTAAATTACGAATTTGAGAATTACGAATTACGAACCGACCAAAGGGAGCTCTGCTTTATAATGGGCGCGAAGTAAGGCTAAAAACTACGGTCTACCGACTAAATATTGAGCATAAAAAAAACAGACGCGTGAGCCATCTGCGACAGACTAAAGCTAATGGCTAAAAGCTTTAGGCTTTAGTAACTACCAACTCCAGACTATCGGCTAAATTTATCATATTTGCAAAAAAGAGAAAATAAGTACTATAAAATCGTGGAAACTTGTAGAGCAACCTTTGACTTGCCGCTGAAAGCATCGATATACATCGGCACCCAAGGACTTGTCCCTGCAAAACTGCCATTTAAGGATTAAACTATTTAAAACCAATGTACTGTGAAGTCTATAGCTGCTTACAGTGTAGGGCGCACTTGCGGCTTGCCGCTGAAAGCTTGTCTCTATAGAAACTGCCGACTATAATAAAAAATTAAAACATGCTAGTTGTAGAAAATACTTATATAAGTGACGATGTCATTGAAAACTTTTTTGTTTGTGACTTAGAAAAATGTAAGGGGGCTTGTTGTGTAGAAGGTCACTTGGGTGCCCCGCTCGAAGAAGAAGAACTGCCCAAAATTGAGGCTGTGTACGAAAAAGTAAAGCCTTACCTTACCCCTGAAGCTATAAAGGTGATTGACAAAGAGGGGTTGTATATCAAAGACCATGAAGGGGATTACTCTACCTCTACTATCAACGACCAAGAGTGCGTTTTTGCTTATTACGATGAAAAGGGGTTTTTGAAGTGCGGCATAGAAACGGCTTACCTCAATGGTGAAATAGACTTTATCAAACCCATCTCCTGCCATCTTTACCCTATTCGCATTACCAAGCTCGATATAGAAGAGGCGTTGAACTACCATCGTTGGCAAATTTGCTCGCCTGCCTGCGGACACGGAAAGGCTTTGGGAGTGCCTTTGTACAAGTTTTTGAAAACGCCTTTGGTGCGTCGCTATGGCGAAGATTGGTACAAAAAATTAGAGCAACAAGTGGCTGCCAGGGAAGCAGACAAGTAACCACTGTTTGTTGGTCACTACCAATGAACCAAATCTGCAGCAGCTTGCTGTGATGAGCCCAACGGAGTAGGGTGTACCTAGCCGCTAGAACCTTCCCAGTGCTGTAATGGCTTGCTATATGCCCTTGTAATTTTAGGCAAAAGCAGCTATATCTTCAATAAAATATTTAACTTTCAATTAATTATGTACGAATAGGGTCTATTTTGCGTTTTTGTTATTGAATACCAAGCTTATAGCCTATGGTGAAATATGCAACCCATTGCCCTCAACGATAAGGGTGCCGAATACTGTTTCACCTTGTCCCTTTATCAGGGAATCAGACAACTTTTAGAAAAATTAAATACTAGAATGAAAACTCTTTTTAAATGCTTACTTCCGCTGGTTTGTTTGTTGTTCTGCAACTTTACATACCCCACAAATGCCCCTGTCAAACCTGACGCAAAAACAGAGGATGTTTTTAAGAAAATATCTCAAGACATCTTTAAAGTGTTGAAAAACAAGAACTTTAAGGTACTGGATAAGCTTACACCCAGCCGGGCTATATTGGCAGAGGTAATGAAGAGAATGCCAGAAAGGGACAAAGAACCCTGGAAGGAGTTTAGTTACCAAGAGCTGGAACGCAAAATAAACGATGCGATAAAGAAGCAGGTAAAACGCCTACACGATGACTCAGAGATGTACGGCAGTGATTTTTCAAAAATAAAAATGATTCGCCACTCCCGCCCTCGTTTGAAAAAAGAAAAAGGCTTTGAACAAGCCGAAGGTAGCCTTACCATTAGCAATAGTGGCAACATTATGAATGTAAAATACCACCTGGTAAAATACAAGGACAAATGGTATTTGATGCGTATTTGGCACTAAGCCAAGTAGTACATTTTACTTAAAATATTGATACCAAGCCCGTGAGTACTCACGGGCTTTTTTTATTGCTTATACTTAAAACCTCAAGTTACGCAGGCTTACTTTGTCGTTTTAATTTCTATGATGAGATGGTTGTATTACTGCATTGGTTATGCAACGCATCGCGCAACCATACAGCCATCAAACAATATAAATAAGCAGACCTAGAACTTACTGCGTAACATCAGTTAAAACCACTTGTCATGATTAGCCCAACACTCTAGCTAAGCCACATTTGAATCCCATTTTTTGGACGCAAAGTAATCAAGGGTTCCATTTCTATAGATTGGTTTTCGACCAACTCGAAGTTAAAATTGCTCAACAACAAAGGCAACAAAAGCTGCATTTCCATCATGGCAAAGTGGTTGCCAATGCACATACGCGGGCCTGCTCCAAAGGGTAAGTAATAGTGTCGGGGGCGCTCTTTGACTTGTGCTGGTGCAAACCTTTCAGGATCAAACACTTCAGGGTTTTCCCACAAGTCGGGGTGGTGATGCAAACCATAAATTTCGCAAGCTATGATGGTATTTTTCGAAATATGATGGTCTTGCCATTGATCGGGCTCAATTGCATACCTGCCTATGCCCCAGGCCGGAGGGTACATACGCATGCTTTCTTCTATTACCTGACGAGTATACGTAAGTTGTTTTAGATCGTCAAAAGTCGGCAAGCCTCCTTTTAATACATCCTGGGCTTCTTTTGTTGCTTTTTGGGCAATGTCAGGGTGTTGACTCAGCAAGTACAATGTCCAGGACAGGGCATTGGCAGAAGTTTCGTGCCCCGCCGAAAAAATAGTAATCAATTCATCTCTGAGCAAATCAACTGGCATAGGCTCACCAGTATCTTCATAGCGGGCATCCATCAGCATTTGCAAAAAGTCAGGGTAAGTCTTGCTGTCCTGACGGCGATCTTCTATCAACCGATTGACCATGCCCAGCATAGTATCTCGTTCACGGTTAAACTTACGCAAGCTGCCGTCGAGGTAGTTAAGAGGAATATTCAAAGGATTCATTACTCGCTTTACTACAAACTCTTGTGCATAAGAGATCACCCGGTATATTTCTTTCAGGTCGCCTTCTACATCGGCACTAAACAATGAGCGCATCGCAATTTTTGCGGTGACTCCCATCATCTCCCTGGCAATGTCTACCACCTGCCCCTTTTTTTGGCTTAAATCTTCTAAATACTGTTGAGCTACGGTAGTCATTGCCTCAAACAAGTTCTCAAGATTTGTTTTATGAAAAGTAGGTTGGGCAATGCGTCGCTGTTTTTTCCAAAGCTCACCTTTGCTCGTGATCAGTCCTTGCCCCAGTAGCATGGCCAGTTGCTCGTAAGTTTGGTCTTTGGGGTAATTTCTATGATTGGTCTGTAATACGTGCTTGATTAGTTCAGGATCGGCAGTCATGAGTACCTTGCTGCCTGGCACTGCCACATAAAACGTATGGCCTAAGGTTTGACGTTTTTCTTCAAAGAAAAGTAAGGCATTTTTCTGTAATTCAAAAGCACTTTTAAACAACCAGTGTCCCTGATAGGTGGGTATTTCTTGGGTGGTAAATGTCATTTTATCTTATTATTAGTGGTTGGTAACTATTTCTTTACTGTTATATGGTGGGCAATGAGGCAATAGTGCCAGCAGGCTTTTGGCATCAATGACAGCCCACATACTCAAGCAAATTTGCAAAGATAAAGTTTAGTGAGTTAGCAACCCAAAAAAGTTTGATAAGATTCAATGACCAGCACAACACGGCAGATAGATAGATTCAGAGTTTTACCCCAATCACCAGTATATCGTCTACTTGTTCCTGGTTTCCTTCGTTAATCCAATCGGTCAGGGTCTGGTCTAATACCCGTTTTTGTTCCGCTGCTGGTTGGTCGTGCACCGAGTGTAACAAATTACGAAAGTTTTTCCGTTGAAATTTCTTAATTTTTTTGCCCCCAAACTGGTCTTGATAACCATCCGAAAACATGTAAAGACTCAGGCTTTGGCTGTTAGCATAGTCAATTTCATGTTTTTTAAATACCCTTGGTCCTTTCTCCCAATCCCATTGAGCGCCCCCTACTGCTACCTTATCGCCTTTGATTTGGCACAACTCTCCATCTTGTACATACACCAAAGGATTGTGGGCTCCGGCAAACTGAATCTTTTTATTGGTTTTATCTATTACACACAGCGCCATGTCCATTCCATCATAACTGGTGGTTTCATTTTGTCGCAAAGTACGCTGGATGTTTACATGAATTTCGTTGAGAATTTCATCGGCGTGTAAAATCTGGTGGTAATGGATAATGCGTGACAAGACAGAGTCGCCCAGAATCGCCAAAAAAGCCCCTGGCACCCCGTGTCCGGTACAGTCAATGGCTGCTACTACGATCTTATCCCCTACTTCTCTAAACCAGTAAAAATCTCCGCTTACAATGTCGCGAGGCTTAAAAAATATAAATGAGTCGGGCAATGACTTCTTAATTTCTTCAGGGTGAGGCAACACCGCTGCCTGAATGTTGCTGGCATACTCGATGCTGTTCAGAATATTTCGGTTTACTTGCTGCAAATCAGAGGTTTGTTGTTTGAGTACCTGGCTCACATCCGCCAATTTTTGGGTTTTATTTTCAAGCAAACGACGTTTTTCTTCTATTTCGTATTGGTATACTTGCGAGCGTACAATAGACTTGATACGGGCATGTAGCACCAGGTTGCGGGTGGGTTTGGTGATAAAATCGCAGGCGCCTGCCTGTAAACAATCGGCTAAACTCGAAGATTCACGATTTTTAGTCAGTAGTATGATGTCCGTTTCTTTGTAATGTACGTTTGTTTTTATTTGTCTTACTACTTGCACTGCCTGAGCACCTAATATGCCCAGGTCAAGCATTAATACAGGAAACATACCCTTTGCCAGTTGGTCAAACAACTGACGAGGCGTGTTTACATAGGTAAAATCATACGCTTTGCTATCTGCCAGGCGGTTTATCTGGTGAATGAAGAGTGGGTCTTTGTCCAGAACAAGAATATTGGCCATGGGGTAGAATAAATTTAGAAGATGTACTTACAATAGTCCATAGTATTTAGTCGATGGTCCATAGCTGATTTGAGTAAATGTTTACCTTGTTAAATGCTGTAAACCAGTATTTTATATGAAGATTGCGTACTCACTTTATTTTTAAAAGTGTTTCGGTTTTATGCCTAAACACCCCATTAAATAGTTTTTAAATTCATCAATGACTGATCACCAGCAAACAACTTTGACTAAAATCACTGCGGAGTATTGACTTAGCAACGGACAAAAAATAACTTCTCTATTTAGGAAATGATCTTTACCACCAATACTTCGTTATTTTTAGCCTTTGGTACAGCAAAACCCTGCCAAAGGCTAAATACCTCGTCTTGGCAGCAAATTTCTATCTCCAAATGAATATTTTATTTTTCAACCATTACTTAGTAACGTATTCATAATAACTGTCCGGTTTAGAATAAATCCGCTTTACTGCCTTTCGTTACCCCAGCAGTTCCGCCGAGACTGCGAGTTTTTATTGCCCGTAGTACCGTCCCACGGTCTGGCTCAACATCCCCCGGATGTTGCCTTGAGCGCAAAAACCGATGGCTAAAGCTTCGCTTTGCCGAGCTCTGCCAAAGGCTAAATGCCTCAGTTAGTTGTGCGTATTTGTCCTAAAAACCGAAAAATTATTTTGAGCACGTTGCTTAACGTTTGTTTAAAGTTCATTGAATAAGTACTCTAAACACAAAAATTTAACCGAAGGAGGTTTGCCTCCAAGCTCTGCGAAACTAAACAAGCGCTTCATTAAATCGTCTATGTTTTAGGAATAAACAAAATAACTTTTCCCTGATAAATCAGGACTCTAATCTATACAAAAACCCTGCTCGCTCTGATGCAGCCCTTGACTGAAGCAAAATAAAGCTTTTGTACATGACTTATAATCATAGGTGGCACCAACATGACTATAATACAATTATACATAAAAATACAATGGTTTTCTATTGATTTTATACAAAAACGGCCTTAAAAACCATTATAAAAATATACATTTATGACTATGAGTCACTATTTGACTTAAAAACACTGAATACGCAATGATAGCAACTAAACAAGATTCTTGGTTTCAGAATATTACCACAGTATTTCGCCAACGAAAAAAACGTAAAAAAAAGCTGGGCATAGTGCTTTGTGGCGGGGGTGCCCGTGGCATAGCCCATGTAGGAGTACTCAAGGCACTGGAAGAGTATGGCATCTTTCCCGATATGGTGGCAGGCACTAGCATGGGAGCCATCGTAGGCGCCATGTATACTGCCGGAAAATCGCACGAGGAAATGATGGCATTGTTGGGTAAAGTACGGTCGCACAAAATAATAAGGGTAGGACTACCCCTGGGAGGTTTAACAGACCTTACTTACCTCAAAAACATTATCAAAGAACAGATTCCAGAAGACTCGTTCGAATCATTGGTAAAACCTTTACATGTGTGTGTGTCTAACTTAAACACAGGACATTACGAGATTTTCAACAGTGGAAAACTCTCCTCTGCGGTCATTGCATCGGCAGCCATTCCGTTGATATTCAAACCCGTCAAAATCAACGATCAGTCTTATATAGACGGAGGAGTACTAAACAACCTGCCTGTAGAGGCCATCAGAGATTTGTGTGATGTAGTAATTGGGGTAAATGTAAACCCTAATACCGCCGAAAACAAGGTGTCATCGATGTGGGGCATTGGCGAACGGGTGTTTGACATGCACATGGCAGCCAACGTAAAGTCAAGGCTGGCAAAATGCGATGTGGTAATAGAGGTTCCCAATGCGTTGGAATACAACATTTTCGATTTTAGAAAAGGTCATTTGCTGGTAGAGTTTGGCTATAATGACACGCTTGCCAAGATACCCGAAATTGCCCAGGAGATTGAAGTAAAGTTGGCGGATTAATTGTAAGCATACACATTTTTCAATCAGCTGGTAACACTGATGGAGAGGCAATCATTACCCCAAGCCTATCCACTCAAAAGCAGTAGTGCCTTTGCCCTAATTACGCTCGAAGCTATGATCTAAGTGGTAGAAACCCCTAAGTATTGACTCAAGAAAAAGCAAGGTAAAAGGGTAAAAGATTGTATATTTGTATCCATATATGGCACGATACCAACTTGTTTCTAAAGAAGAGTATCAGCATACAATGGCTGATGTACCACTCCCCTCTCCTACTCAATATGAGCGTTTCGCCCAGCACTTGATGGATGTACACAGCTGGTATAAACACTTATCGCTTCGCTATGGTGGACACTTTATTGTGTTTTTGCACTCAAGTGCAGGTGCTGTTTACCCTACCCAACACCCTAGTTTACCTTTTGGCAACCACACCGAGGGCTACCACAAGGCTTTTGGGTATTTATCGTATATGTATGTGTCGAACGCCCGCCGAAAACTACATTATTCGCGCGACGATGAGGACACTTTCAGGGCGGGCGAAGTACTGGTACCACTCACTGCCGATTTACTGTCAATGACTAGCTTTGTACTTTATCCGTATGTCAATCATAATGGCTATGAAAGCATTTTGAATGGCTATGCCGATCGCCAACGAGATTTGGAGGATTGGCACAATGGAGTTTTTACATTGCCCGATCAACAACTGTTTGCTTCATTTGTGCACCTACACCAACAAACCGATGGTGCCTTGAATGGGCTCGAAAATAGCCTATACCAAGAATATATTGACGCCTCTCCTACTCGCCTCTCCCCTTTATTTAACCAATACCCTCAACTCCGTTCGATTAAAGTACTACAGCAGAAAACTCAGGCAGCTTACGAATCATTGCGCCAAAGTGAATATGATAAAATTATGCTTGCGCTGAAAAATTTGCAAAAATACCTGAAGCACACAAAGTGAGTAAGCCTTGGTTTTGTTTATTCACAAGTTAAAAACCTTTTTTGCAGGAACTAACTTACTGATAATGAATAATCAAGATTAATTTACATAAAACTATGATAGTGACACAAACCATTGACAAGGTACGTGATGGTAAACACCTTAATCAAATAAAATTATGCAAAAAAAAGTACTACGTCTGCTATCACTTCTGCTCCTTTTGATAAATAGTCACTACCTATGGGCACAAAAACCTATAGACACCCAAAGGTGTGGAATGCGATTGCCCACCGACCTGGCAAAGTTTGAACATTGGCTGAAGGCAAAAAAAGCCCTACACAGAACGAGAACGACTGCTACCATCTACAAGATACCAATAGTGGTGCACGTAATACACGACAAGGGTGTGACAGAAGGAGAAAAAGAGAACCTGTCGGAGGCTACCATTCGGCGATTGATCAGCAACCTCAATGATGACTTCCGAAAACGGAAAAATACCCTTGGCTACAATACACATCCAGCAGGAGCCGATGCCCGTATTGAATTTCAGTTGGCACAAATAGCCCCAGATGGCTCTCCTACCAATGGCATTGTACGCATAGATCAATCTACGGTCCCCCCCGACACATCAGGGCAATATCCAAGCTTGGTAGAAAGCGCCGCAGGTTATAGCTATTGGAGCCCTGAGCAATATTTAAATTTATGGCTTTACCCAGTGCCCAAAGTGTTGTTGGGCAGGGCAGTGTTTCCAGAAGCCGATTTGCCTGGCATTACCCCTCCCGAAAAGGAAATAAAGGCCGATGGGGTTTTTATCAATAGTGTTTTGTTTCAAGAAGGTGAAGACAATCATTTTAACCTGGGCAGAACCCTTACCCATGAAATCGGACATTTTCTGGGTTTGTTTCATACCTGGGGAATTACAGGAGGTTGCGACAGCGATGATTTTTGTGAGGATACCCCTCCGGTAGCTAATGCTCACGGGGTAGGTTGTGACCCCAAGCCTACCGCCTGCAATGGCGAGCCAGCAATGATAGAAAACTACATGGACTACAGCTACGATGAATGCATGAATATATTTACTCATGATCAGGTAGCCCGCATGCGAATTGTGATGGCAAACAGCCCAAGACGCCAAACCCTGGCTACTTCGCCTGGTTTGATACGGTTATCAACAAATCAGGTCAAGGTGTATCCCAATCCTGCCACCAACCGGGTAACAATCGTACCCAGTGCTCAGCTACAGGGGCAACAAGTACAAGTAGGAGTGTATAGCATGCAGGGGGCACTGCTTAGCCAATACAATGGTACGGCTTTGGGTACTATACAAATTAAAATTCCTGCAGGCGCCAGTGGAATGGTGCTCGTTAAAATTAAAGGCACCGCCACCAATTTGGTAAAAAAAGTATTGGTGGGACTTTAAGTGATTTTTCATAAATAATTTGAGCCATTAAAGTGTATCTATTGCCCTCATTCTTCTCAAAAAAAAAGCCTCATAGCTTTGGCTATGCACCGTTTTTTTTGAATCGTCTGAGAACAATATATTTTCTTAAATTGGCACATCTTATTTTTTCCAGATCACTAAAGCTCATTATTTCTGATTTTATCGTAAAAACCATTAACTTATCACTCCACATACTGACCAGCATTTGTATGAGGGTGGAATAATTCAATATTGAATAAATGCTCATTAGGTAATGAGTGCATAAAAACTCTTAATCAAAGCAGGTAGCAAATAAGCCGCATCTGATGCTTAGTAGCGAGCCTGGCTTAGCAAAAAATATTATGTCTATAGGAAAAGAATCGGAACTTGAAGGAATGCAAGCAGTGAGCAATGCAGTAGCCATTACTTTGAAAGAAATGCGTGCCTATGCCAAGCCTGGAATGTCGGCAAAAGAGCTCGACGATTTTGGCGGGCAATTGCTCAAAGACCTGGGCGCCCAATCAGCCCCCCACCTCGCCTATCGATTTCCAGGGTATACTTGTATCAGTATCAACCAGGAAATCGCCCATGGCATTCCATCGGCAAATAAAATACTGCAAGAAGGAGACTTGGTAAATGTAGATGTATCGGCAGAGTTGAATGGTTTTTGGGCAGACAATGGAGGTTCGTTTGTACTGGGCGAAGACATACACTCACACCAGGCTTTGGTAGATGCCTCTAAAGATATTTTGCATAAGGCGATTTATCAGACCAAGGCAGGAGTACGAATTGCACACATTGGTAAAATAATAGAAACCGAAGCAAAAAAACGAGGATTTACAGTGATAAGAAACCTTGCCGGACACGGGGTAGGGCGCAGTTTGCACGAAGAACCTTCTGATATTCTCAATTGTTATGATCGATTTAACCGCAAACGATTCAAAAATAATACTACAGTAGCCATTGAGACTTTTATTGCCACCAAATCGTCTAAGGCGCTTACCCAGGCAGACGGCTGGACACTGGTGGGTAACCAAGGTGGTTTTGTGGCACAACACGAGCATACAATTATGATTACCAACGATGAGCCTGTAATCTTAACGGCTACTAACGGTATTTGGGAATAGTGACAAATATGTTGACATACCTGCCTGCCACTCCTCAGGATATAGAGTATTTGCTGTGGCTACGCCAGCAAACGATGACTCATTATCTGGAGTTGGCAGGCATACCCACCGACCAACAAACCCATTTGAGTCGCATCAGGTATCAATTAGAAAATGCCTATATCATTTGTTGGCAAGGCACAAAAGCTGGCTTGCTAAAGTATACACAAGATGAGACACAAATAGAAGTGATTCAAATACAAATAGCCCCCGAATACCAAGGCAAAGGGATAGGGAAAACGGTGTTGGAAAATGTGCTGTCAAAAGCCCGGGAAAACAAGCTGAAAGTGGTACTGAGTGTGCTCAAGCATAACCCAGCGCTACGCCTCTACCAAAGAGTAGGCTTTGAAATAATACGTCACGACGACGTGTCTTATTATTTGCAATATACACCTTCCTTTCGGCTCCCATAAACCCTCCTTTAGTTCAAAACACCTTAAAGCTTGATGCCCATCCACAAAATATCGTCCCGCTGTTCGGTGCCTTCCATGTGTTGGGCAAGGGTATCTACAATGGCCTGTTTTTGTTGGGCAAGGGGTAAGCGGGCATTACTTATCAAAAGCCGCTTGAGACGGGTAGTACCAATTTTTTTGCGGTCAATGTCATTTTGGTCTACCAAACCGTCAGAGCCCATGTACAATATGCTATCTGGGGTCAAATAAATTACTTTTTTCTCAAATCCTCGATCGGGCATCTGAAAACCACCAATAAACTTTCGAGTACCTTTGAGTTCTTTCAACGCCTGGTCGCTGGCATCTACATACAACATTCGGCTTTTGGCACCCGAAAAATCAATCTGAAAATCCCCTGCTTCTCTTTTTTCTATCACCAAAGCAGTGGCATCCATCCCATTATTGTTGCCTGTTTCTTCTTGGCGCAGCACCCGGTATATTTCATCGTTGAGCCTGGTCAATACTTCTGAGGGGTCGTCTACATGGTGAATACGCACAATTCTGTCGAGCAAAATGTGCCCAATCAAAGTCATAAAAGCCCCTGGCACTCCGTGTCCGGTACAGTCGGCCACAATGAGCATCAACTTATGTTGGTCAAGCGAATGAATCCAATAAAAATCACCCGATACAATGTCTTTGGGTTTATACACGACAAAATGCTCGGCAAAAAAGCCTTCAATGCTGTTGGTAGCAGGCAAAATGGCACTTTGAATAAGGTTGGCGGCTTCTATACTTTGGTTAATTCGGTTTTGATACCTAAACAACGCTTTGTTTTGCATTTCTAACTTATCGCGTTGCAACGAAATACTGTGTTGAGTCTGCACCAACTCTTCGTTATTTTGTTTTAAGTCTTCGTAAGCCGAACGTAGCTCTTTAGTTTTTTCTTCTACTTTTTCTCCCAATACCTTGTTTTGCTCTTGTACCAGCTGAAGATTTTTTGCTTGAGCTACCTCTTTTTCCAGCTTGAGCGTATTTAATCGATCGCCCAAAGCCAGGGCAAACACCAACGCCTCAGCACCAAAACCAAAATACATAGCCTGGTGGGTAAACAAACTAAAGGGCAATACACCATTGATGGTAGCAATAAACATGGACACTCCCACAATAACAAAACTCCAGCCCCATACATAAAAGCGGGCGTTACGTAATCCCTTATACCAGAGGAAAAATGCGGTAAACAACAAGCTACTATAAAATAGCAATACAATGATTTGATAGGGAATCATCAACCCGGGGGCGTTGTTGGTAAGTAAGCCCAATACTGGAAACACCCCTATGACAAAAAACATCAAAAGTACAATAAAGTAATATACCTTGGGGGCATTTTTGGCAAGTTCAAGGTAATGAACAGCAAACAAACATATAAACAAAAAGCCAGTGCCGTGCCACCAAAAAAAATATTTCCAAAGCAAGGGGTGATGTATAAGCGGGTAACCACTGTCAAAGGTAATGTTCATCAAAATGCCCAATAATGCCAGGATGTAATAAAGGTAGATTTTGTCGCGGGTAGAATACCAAATAAAGGCATTGTATACCAACATAGACAATATAAGTGCTACAAAACCTGACACAATGTATTCGTATACGTTGAGGTGTTTGGTCAAAGCATACGTGGTACCCACTTGAAAAGTATATACTTTTGGAAAATTACCCTTGGCACGCAGGTAAAACACCTTGGTTTGGCGGTCATCTTCTTTGGCAAGTCTGACACAATAAAAATGAGAGGGGAATTCTCTATTTTGCTGGGGACGCAACGCCCCTAAAAGTCTTGGACGAGTATGTTTACCTAACGAATCACCTTTAACAGGTGTATAAAAGTCAAGGTACCAAGAGGCAAAGTTATCACCTATTTTCAGCCATAGGTCCTCATTGGTTTCATTTTTTACCACAAACTTAAACCAAAAGGCGGCATTGGTAGCATCAGAGTTAAACACTACCTTGCCTTGGTTTTGAAACCTTTGCTGGTATTCAGGCTTCAGAACGTCATGCAAGCTTAGCTTAGCCGATGTATCTTTTAGATAAGCTACACTGGTGCCTATTAGCTGCATCTGAGAAGTCTGCTGAACCACCACGGGGTGAGTTTGCGCAAAGCCTGATGTATAAGTAAAAATTAACACAAGCAGCCATAGCCACCATTGGTTTTCAGGAATGAACCTTTTGATCATTTAGTTCTTAGTTTGCATTTTATTGTACCCTTACCAAACATTGTACTATAATAGCACAATCACCTCACTTTTACCCTACTTTAACAGTGAAAAAAGTATTTGTTGGCAAAAACCGCTTGTATAAAGTTGCTGGAGTACTTCAAAAGTTTGGCATATCGCCTTTCTACATGCTGTCTGGCAGGAACAACTGCAAACATAAAACTATATAGGCAATCAACGAACATATATCGCATTATTTTCTGTGAGAACCAGCACTTTTAGTTATTTTGGGGCTCACCATCGTACTACTTCACTGCCATCTTCACTTGGTGATTGCTCCAATAATGATTGATGAGGGCTTGTGCTTGTTGGTAATGCTGAAAAGCTTTAGGAATGACAAGGGCTTCGTACAAACGATCTTTTGAATGGATAGAATCATAGCAGATAATGCTCATTCCTCGGGTGGTATGCCTTATTTCGGCAATGTCATAATAATGTATTTTTTGCGAACGAAACCCTCCCCCTATTCTGGTAAGCGACTGGGGCGAAATTTCTATCAGGGTGTTCAACTCAGAGATTCTTTTTTGGAAACAAAAAAAGAATATTGACAAACAAAATATTGCTCCCAGCAGGTTGGCAAAAACAGCCATCAACACATACGGTTTTTGTAATAACAATACCATGTTAAGAAAACACCCGGCAATTGCCAGGGGAATCATTACCTGATGAAGTGTTTGCTTGAATTGCTCAAGTAAATAGCTCTTTTTTTGGTGGGTATCTACCGAAAACACAAAAGGCAAAGCAGTAGACTTTGGTACAGTATGACAAGCCTGGGCAGGGGCAACCGCCCGATAGTTGCGTTGTTGTTTTTTGCTTTTGGCAATGAGTTTTTCATAATTCGTCCAAAAACTTTCTTGTTCTTTGGGGGCACTGGGGGCAAAAGATTGCCACAAGCCAGTTGCTTTTGTTTCTACTTGTTGTATAGCCATAAAACACATGAATTAGTACGAGGTAAGGTCATAGTATTGATGATTGGTCGCAAGGTGTTTCTGGAGTAGTTCGCATACCAACGGATAATTGAGGAGTGCTTCGGGTAACAATACAGATTCGCGCTCTTCCTGAATACGTCCCTTGGGCTGAATGAACACCTGCATTCCTAAAGGGTTTCTTTTAATGTCAAGAATCTCGCTATAGCTAATGCTGAGGTGGTCAAGCCCGGTACCTTCACGTATGATACCCAAGCGGTCTATCATTAATTGCATGTCGGCTAGGGGGCGGCATATTACCCAATAGTGGTAGGCAATGCCTGTGATAAACAACACCAACAAAATGGCGCTGATGGTTACTAACTGATAAGAACCTCCATCTTGATTGACTGCCCCAAAAAACACGCTCATGGCAAACCAAGCTACGGTAAACGCTTTGGCAACGGGCAATACCTGATAAGCCCATAGTTTTTTTAAGAATGCCTGTCTTTGGTTGGGGTTAATGGTAAACAATTGGGGGGCGGCCATTGTCTGGTTGCTGGTTATCTGCACGGGCACCTCATTTGCCCAAACATTCATGTGCTGCTTTTGTGTTTTTTTCGATTCGTCAATGGCTTTATAGTAAGCTGCCCAAAACAACTCTCCCCCTTTATTCCCTTCATTGGTTGGGTAAGCTTCCCAAAGCCGGCTGGCTTGCTGTATAGTATCAGCAGCCCTTGCGATGGGTATATAATTCATAGTATAAGTATAGAATAGTTCATGTAAGAAATATAACAAATTTTAGCCACAAAAAGAAAACCAAACAAAATATATAGGAGGCAATGAACTGTAAACCCTTAGGTACCGACACATATCAGTGCAATGAGCTACAAGCAGCATTCACCCATTGGGTACAAGCTTACACCTACGCTTTCATTACTCTAGCCAACCTAAAGCATCTGTTGTGTAGGGTAGAGAAACCTTTAATGATGACTTGTTACTTAATCTCGAAGAAAACCTTAGGATTGCCCTGCCTGTAAAGTGAGTTCTCTCGAATAAACCTTTACATTTGTAGCCAGAAGAAAATTTTTAATTTTTATGAAGCATACAAAACTTTTATTTTTTTTTGGGTGGTGCATACTAGCAAGTGGACTCACTGCCTGTGGTGGTAACAAAACAGGCAGCAATACAGCAAAAACACACCGCTATGAGGTAGAATCAGGCGAAATAAGTTACCGACTTAATGGCATTCAACAAGGGTATGAAACAGTGTATTTTGATCAGTGGGGAGCTCGTGAAGCCCGTTATACCAAAGCCACGCTTAAGGTAGGCAGCAATGTCGACCGTAAGGTTGACCGTATGATACTGACTGATAAAGAATGGGTGTACAGCATAGATTTTCTGGAAAAAACCGGCACCAAAATGCGTAACCCAGCCTATGATCAAAACCCAAAACAAATCAGCTTAAACCCTCAAGACTTAAGTCGAATTAACGCACAAAAGCTGTTTAAACTAGGGGGACAAAAAACCGGACAAGATCAGGTAACAGACCTTACTTGTGATGTATGGGAGGTAAAACGACTAGCCGCTAAGTTTTGGATTTGGAAACAAATTGTGCTCAAAAGAATACCCAAAATAGCGACCGAAAGAACCATTACTCGTGAAGCTGTAAGAGTAACTACCGGGCAAAAAATAGCAGATGAAAAATTTGCGCTACCCAAAAATATCGAAATTCAGGACTTAAGTACTAAGAGTTTGTCGCACTAGCAGTTTTATGCAAAAAATTCAAGTGATTTCCTGTGGATAGTTTCAAAATAATATGCAAATTGCTCATAGAGTAAGCCTTGAGCGTAAGTAACAATTTACAAGGCTTTTGTTGCATTTGTAGCGCAATATTAAACATTGCCAAACACTTGCTTGTTGTCAGTCAGAGTGTAACCCAACAACGCAACAAAACAGCTATATACCAGGGCTTGCCTAAATGTATTGATTTGGATAAAAAAGTAAAAAAACTAACTTTGTAACAGACAAAAAATAATACTTTGGTTTAGGGCGCAAACCTTACGGCTGTGCCTGGCAACTTGCCAGGGTTTACCTCAGCAGTAAATTGTTTTCTCTCAACACAGAGGCTATTTTTAAAACGGTTACTTTGTACAAAAAAACAGATATATGAGTGTTTTAGTCAATAAGGATTCTAAGATAATTGTTCAAGGCTTCACAGGCTCTGAGGGTAGTTTTCACGCAGGGCAAATGATAGAGTATGGAAGTAATGTAGTAGGTGGTGTAACTCCTGGCAAAGGGGGAATGACTCACCTTGAACGCCCGGTATTCAACACTGTAAAAGAAGCTGTAAAAGCTACAGGTGCTGATGTATCGATTATTTTTGTACCTCCTGCTTTTGCCAGCGATGCCATTATGGAAGCTGCTGACGCAGGTATCAAGGTAATTATTGCAATTACTGAAGGGATTCCTATTTTGGACATGGTAAAAGCCAAACAATATATCCAAGGCAAAGATGTGCGTTTGGTAGGACCTAACTGTCCTGGGGTAATTACTCCTGGTGAAGCTAAAGTAGGTATTATGCCTGGTTTTATTCACAACCCTGGCCGTATTGGTATTGTATCGCGTTCTGGTACTTTGACCTACGAAGCAGTAGATCAAATTACTAAAGCCGGACTGGGACAGTCTACTTGTATTGGTATAGGCGGCGACCCAGTAATTGGTACTACTACTAAAGAAGCGGTAGAGTTGTTAATGAATGACCCTGACACTGATGCCATCATTATGATTGGTGAGATTGGTGGAAGCATGGAGGCTGAAGCTGCAAACTGGATCAAGGCTGATGGCAACCGTAAACCTGTAGTAGGCTTTATTGCTGGACAAACTGCTCCCAAAGGACGTAGAATGGGACACGCAGGAGCCATTATTGGTGGAAAAGATGACACCGCCGAAGCTAAGATGCGTATTATGCGTGAGTGTGGCTTACACGTGGTAGCTTCTCCTGCCGAGATTGGCGCCACTATGGTAAAAGCACTAGAGTCAGTAACTAGCTAATTGCTTTAGGCAAGTCGGTAGCTTCTACAGCCTCAAGTCCTTAGATGCCGATGCATATCGGTGCTTTTAGCGATAAGCTTCAAGTTTGACGCTGCTCTACAAGCAACTTACCGATTTTATAGAACATTGATTTTTAGCGGTTTATAAAATCAGTAGATGGACGCTTTTAGCGACAAGCTTCAAGTTTGATGCTGCTCTTCAAGCCTATTACCAATTTTATAGCACGCTGATTTTTAGCGGTTTATAAAATCGGTAGATAGTAGTTGTAAACCCAAACCTCACCTATGGCAAACATAGGTGAGGTTTGTTGTATTAGTCCCCTGCATGTTTTCTTCATTTTACTCCAAGTTCTTTCCAATACCTCCCCACCCCTTTGTAAAAACTAGCTTTTTAGTTAATTTTTTTACATATTATATCTGTTATATAGCCAAATTTCGTATTCAAAAGTATTATTATAAATAAAAATTCCTTTAGAAAACTTATTGCAAGCAATGATCACTGTACTCGTGACTAAAGTATAGGCACTGCTTATTTAACGTACACCAATTTGATGCAAATGATAGAACTGTTTAATAATCGTTTTCAAAAATTCTACTATGATTCAAACCGTAGCTTTTTCATCAATGTATGGAAACCTGATAGTCAATTGTTAGGCGAACGCAGCTACAAAAAAGAGCAAATGATACTATGGAATACCATTAGAAAGGTACGTCCCCGGTTTGTGGTTTCCGACAGCACTGATTTTTTGTATGCTATAGACCCTGTAGAGCAAGATTGGGTGGCTTCAGAGATAGATCGTTTGATTGCCGATGTGCACCTTGAGCGTCTTGCCATTGTTTTAAGCCTCGATTTTTTGGCGCTGCTGACCATTAAACAGACTATAGAAGAAGGCAGATTTAAAAATATTACTCGTTTTTTTGATAACACCAAAGATGCCGAAGAGTGGCTTTTTCACGGATCGCAAGCTGCCTAAAGCACAAAAAACCTGAGACTATTTATTGTATCTCAGGTTTTTTTATTTTAAGTACAGAGCCATAGGCTACTTGTGGTTCATTGCTCATTGCACCAATATGCATTGATATCCAATGTTTACTACTGTTTACCTAGAAATACACGTACTGGTAGTCTATCAGCTCCATTAGTTTACTGTTTTCATACCTACGCACCCTTATCAAGCCCCCCTCCTTATATATTTTTACCGACTTATACTTACCATTGTGGGTTTGGTTTATCACCTGCCATAGCTTACCGTTTTGGTATTGGTACTCTATAGTAGTGTTGTAGTCGTTATTTTTTCGTTGCGGAAAAACCTTGCTTATTTTCAATAATTGCCCCACAGCATTGTATGTATAATCTTCTTGCTCTACCACTTGTTGATAAGCATCATATTCATTTTTGTGGGTTCTCAGGTGGGTTTTGTAGTCGTAAGTATAAATCACCTTATAGCTTGTGCGTTGCTTGCCCGAATACAGGTAATGCATTTCCCCTATTACACTGTCTTGCTTGTTGTAGGTATACAATATCCGTTTAGACAACTTCCCCGTGTGATACGTTTTCTCTTCTACTTTATTGCCTTTGTTATTAAGGTAAGTATGGGTTTTATGCACTCGATCGTCGGGCATTTTCATTATTTCAGTCATCACCTTTTTGCCATAAACATAAGTACTAGTGAAACTGGTTTCGCCCTCGTACCCCTCTATTTTTACCAGTTTGCCCTGTTTGTCATAAAAATAAGTATTGTCTATATACAATCTAAAATCTTGCTTTCTTAGTAACTTACCGTCAGGGTTATAGTCATAGGCAAAAAACTTTTGTGAAGTTTTGTCCTTTTTAGAGTATTTTCCCCAGCCCACAATTTGCTTGATTTTTTTTTGAGCACAGGCATTGCTGACCGCCAGGCTACTTAGTAGCAGGCAAGGCAGCATGAGGGTATACAACCACGTCGTTTTCATATAGGTATTAGGGTTTGGCTTCTAAAAAATGAAGGGCATCTTGTGCTGTTTTCAAGGGAATCTCTTCCATAGGCACATGGCCCACATTTGGGTATATAATCAATTGATTATTGGGCAACTTTTCTTTAAACGCATAAGCCAGCTCCAATGGTATCCAAGCATCATCTTTTCCCCACATAATGAGGGTATGGGTGTTGATTCGAGGAATGTCTTCTGAACGATCCTCAACAGGAGTTTTCGCTCGTTGAATAAATGCTTCACGGTTGCCTTTTCTCAGAGTAAGTTGCTGGTATTGGGTAATCAATGCAGGCGACACCTTGGCATCGTCGCTGTATACCTCTAGCAGGTTTTTTCTAAAAATAGCCCTGGGCGTGGCATAGCGCATGACCCAATTGACTATAGGGGTGCGGGCAAGTTGCATAATCCACAGCTTTTTACGTTTTTTTTTGAGCGGAATACCACTGGCATCCAACAAAATCATTTTACCTACCCTATCGGGGTAAGCCAAGGCAAAACGCCAGGCAATGTTTCCTCCCAGTGAGTTGCCAGCAATATGACACTTTTTAATGCCTTTCTTTTGCAGCAGTGCTTGTACAAACTTCACATAAGTACTGATTTTATAATCGTGCTGTGGGTGCGGTCCTGTAAGCCCAAAGGCAGGCAAGTCGAACCGAATGACGCGGTAATGTTGCTTGAGTTGGTCTACCCAACCTTGCCAGGTATGCAACGAAGCTCCCGTACCGTGTATAAGCACCAAAGGAAAACCCTTGCCCTCTTCGCGGTAATGTACCTGCATGCCTTGTATGCTTACAAACTCTGAGGGGGGTGGTGCATACCTTGTTTTGAGTTGCTCTACGGCTATATCGGAGCGATAAGCCCAAATAAAAACCCCTGCCAATAGTATGACGAGGGTAAAGAAAATATAACGTATTATTTTGAGCATTTTTTTGGTTGTTCGTCAGTATTAAGCCCCGACAAGGTTCTAGGTACACCTTTTATCGGTGCTACAAGTAAGAATAACTCACTTACCATAAGGCTGTTATACCTATTCATTAGGTCTATTTAATTCTGCCTCGGTACTTAGATTCGCGCCTATTTGTCATTATTATTTACTTGGTGCCCACGAGCAGTTTTCAGTTAAATAATAATATTAAATCACTTCAACCTGACTAATTTTTTAGCTGCACCGCTATCTCATCCAAATCTTTGCGAATGCTTGTTTGTAATCCAGTTAACCACTCTTGTTGCTCGGTCAAAGGTAAGGAGGCAATGTACTGAAGAGTTTTTTGCATGCTATTTTTTTGTTCGTGCCTGTCTTTTACTGTCATCAATTGCTCAAGGTAGCGATCAATGCTCAATTCAATTTTATCGGTTGTCATTTTGTCATTTATCTAGGTGTTCGTAATCTATATTTCAGCTTCCGCCAATTTTCGCTTAGTAGCGGCAAACTCATCCAGCAAACTGTCTACAATATCTTGCGCTTTTTGCTTGTCTGCCGATATTCTATCGCTGTATAGCAATAAGCTATAAAACTCAATTTTAACTTTGAGGTTTTCCAGCCGGGTATTCAAAATTTCAATTTTTTGCTTATCGAGCACTTTATTTCTCAGTTTCTTTCTTGGTGATTGTTTTTAATTATTCAACGATATTTGTAAATGTATCATCAACCAAGATAAGTTAAATCTGCTGATTTACCCATTTTTATAGCGTCTTTTCACGCAACAGCCAATGCCCAAATCAAAACCACCAGTTTTATTAAAATCATCACAAATTTGTAAGTTTTATTAAAAACAAAATAGGAAAGATAATTGTTTTTGAACAGAAAATTAGCCCAAAAATCGTTTTGGTGGTACCAATGTCGCTATCTTGCAACTATCCTAGTATTATTTATTTTTTTAACCACAAGTATCCAAATGTTTAGCAAAAACAACCAAGTTTTTTACTACAATGCTGGTCGCCACAAAAGCATTGCCCTCAAAGAAATAGATGCGCAGACCTTTATAAAAATAGGACATTTTAAAGCCAACCCTGGCAACCAACCCATCATACATACTGCCTACCCAGAAGCCAAAAATGTTGAGTATTTTTATTGCAAAGACAGGCGCGGGGTATACCTAATAGAGGAAGTTTTTACTCAAGAACGTTTTTCGCCCAGAGTAACTATTTATAAATTGGGCTGGGCAGACCCTAAAACTTTTACTACCAACAATGCGCTGTTTCCTTATGCCAAAGACAAAAACGGAGTGTATCTACACATCCACAAAGTACCCAACCTACTGCCCCAGGGCATTACCTCGTGTCAGGACATTATGAACGCACCACACCATAGTTATGAAAAACTCCCTATAGAAGTACTTTACCAATATCCTTAACCTTTGGTTAAATCATTCCTTGGGGCAAGCTTCCCCAAGGAATGTACTATACATAAAGCTCAAGCTCTAAAACCTTATTTTACCAATGCGCACCATTTTATCTTCCGCTTCTACAGTATTGGCATTTTTGCTGTCAAGCGTAATCACCTTATGCGTCACCTTTTCGTTGCGCCTGCCCCAATTGCGATAAACTACTATGTACACCCTGGTTTTGGTAGAAGCACGCTCTTGCTGCTGGTTATAATAGTTTACCCTTATTTCATACTTGCCTTTTTGGGTTTTATCAGCATAATACAGCACAGGTCCCAACCCCTCCACATCTTCGGTCATCATGCCTCCGTTGTTGGTTTCATCATTTTTATAAGAACATACCTCCTTAGAAGGCTCCTTTACATATAAGTCAACATAGGTTTGGTCGGTGTTCCAGGTAATGTACACCATCAAGTCTTTGGTCTTAAAACTGTAATCCTCATCATGGATCAATTCCTCCAACTCAAGTAAACGTTGTGCTACATACTTATGCAGCTTAAACCCTCGTTTTTGCTTGAGTTTTCTCAACAAGCGTAGATAGTCCATGGCTACAATTGTTTTAAAGTCGTGCGACTCCCAATCATCCCATTCGGTTTCGACTGCCAACTCATAATACAACATTGCCAACTCATATTTGCCCATTTGCACCAATGCCTGAGCAATGAGCTGATAAGAAGGGGGTTGATAAGGACGCAAGTCGATCAGTTTTTTAAATATAAAATACGTGTGTGCCGTCAGCCCCCATTTCATTGCCGAAAATCCCACATCGCGCAACTGATTAGGGTCGCCTGCATTCTTTTCTACCAACGAACTCAACAAACGCATTGCGTCTCCTTTATTGCGGCGACGATCTGCTGCTCGGTTAATGATCTTATAATCGGGAGAGTCATCCTGTAGCGTAGCCAACAACTCATCCAACATTCCTGACTTGGTTCTTCTCCTGCCGTTTAAACGAGGCGAGTGTACAATAAAATCATCTACTGGCAAGCTTTTGATCAAACTGTCTAAGGTTTTCGAAAGCTTAAGTTCAGACCCACTATGACTTTTGTCTAAACCACTGAGTTTTTTCACCAAATTGATAAAATCAACCTTAGGGTTACCCAAAGAAGCCAGGTTTTTCAGCAAACCCGGCAGCAATTTATTTACAAGGTTTTGCTGGACAAACTTCAGGTTATCTTCAGGTTGAATGTTATAACGTTTATAGTCGCGGTCACTCTCCAGCATCACAAAAGAGCAGGTTTGCCCTGGCACCTCAAAGTGAGTGGCATACTTTATCGCGTCTTTTTCGCCTAAGCTACCCAAATCCTCCAACTGTGTAGTGGCTATTTGTCCGTATACCCTAGGAGCAAGCGCTGAGGCAACCCGTTGGCTAAAGTTAACCTTCAAAGTATGCACATGCGCGGGTTGGGTTAAATCTATAAAGAGCGTGTTTGCCATATTTTGTGCGTAGCGCCCGGCAAGTACTATTTTTTGCCCGGGATAAAGGTATTGAGGACGTCCAGCAAGCAAAAAATCACTGCTTCCGGGCATGGTAACTTGGTTGATACGCCAAGGCTGGAACCTAAAGTTTTGGCTTACTTCGTATACTTCACTTTCGTTTAATATAGAAAATACCGCCCCTTGAGTACTACGCGCCAAATGGTCTAGTATGCGCGCGTCGGTGCCCGAAAGCCCCGTACTAAAAGCATACAATTCGTCTTGGGAAGCTATCTTTTTCGACAACTGATACAAACCATTCTCTCCCCAACTAAGGTCGCCATCGCTCAACAAAAACAAGTATTTGGCTTTGCTTTTCAGCTTGCTGTTATACACCTCGTCCAGTGCTCTGCCCAAGTCAGTGGCTCCTTCAAGCGATAGTTTATTGGCAAATTTCATAAAACTGGCGATGTTTCCGGGGCTGTTTTTTGTCCAGCCTTTTCTCCACCAAAACGCCTCTACGTTAAAAAAAATCACCGAAAAGCGTTTAATCACGTCGCGGTTTTCGTGCAACAATGTACGCAAAGTAGTAAGCCATACATTGAATTTATCGGGTTGCGAGCTCAACGACACATCCAACAAAAACACGACGTTTTTCTTCATATTTTTACGGGGTATTTTGGGCAAATTGGCTTTAAACGAAGTAGCAAAATAATTGATTGCCTGCCCTCCTACCGATTTCAACACCAATTGGCTTTGCTTGGGTATGGTCACCTTTACTTCTCGCTCTTCAGGGTTTACCCAGTGCAGGTGCACATTGTTGCCCAATTGTTGGGGCTGGACAGCGGGCAAAATATTGAGGGTTTGAGTATTGGCTTGCGCAATGGCAAGGTTTACCTTAAGCGAAGGGGTTTTGACCAGGTTTGATTGATTTTTAGTTGACGGTTTTTTTTTAGTTGCTGTCTTTGCTTTCTTTGGGGGGGCATTGCCCAGGGCAAGCTGCAACACATAGTTTTCGTCAGTTTCCAACAAGTCAATGTCGTAAGCAATGACAATATGGTGCATTTTTTTGGCTGTCAACGGGTACACCCTACAGTTAAACATATCGGCACCCGACCATTCCATCAGTGCCGGGTCTACCTGATTGTACACCGTTTGGGTATAGGCATAGGCTGCCTTTTGTTTGGGCACTACTCTGGCACGTTTTACTGCCGACCATTCGCCCGTACGATTTACCAACAGACTGTCTCCGTGAAAGTTCCACTGTTTGTTTTGGGCATAATCAATGGTGGTTACTTTTGCATCTCTGGCTTTTTCAAACACTTTTTTAGTTTCGCCAAAGGCGAAAAACGAAGGACTGGCCCCATTGGGCAACTTTAGCTTAAAGGTACCCTCAAAACGTCGATTATGGTGGTTATAAAAGTAACAATCCATGACCACCCTGGCACGAAACCCTTCTACTTTGACGGCTATTTGTCGGCTATGCAGTGGCAAAGTTTCTTTATCGCCTATCTCCAGACGCACTCGATTTACATCTCCGCTCGACCGCTTCC
>NZ_AAWS01000077.1 GCF_000169175.1 Microscilla marina ATCC 23134 | reverse complement strand
TCAGCGTACAAGTGAACTTTTAGCAGCTCAGGATGACAAAGAAAGTTTCGATTTGTCATCATCATCATCAGGCGCTAAGGACTTGAGGCTGTAGTCGCTCCCAACTCTGACTCCCGACTATAGACTAATCAATCTACCTTCACCAACAAAAAACGTGCTTCTACACTGGCGCCTTCTTCGGTATAAATTTCGGCCACGGTTCCATCCTCGTCAGCAGCGATGGTGTTTTCCATTTTCATGGAAGAAAGCACGATCAATCCATCCCCCGATTTTACTTCTTGCCCTTGCGCTACCAATACCTTGATAATTTGTGAAGGCATAGGGGCTTCGTAGCCACCTTTTACTTTTTCGGCTTCTTTTTGGGGCAATCGGTCTTGCAGTTTCAGGGTTGCCCCACCCAAGTGTTCGTTGCGTAGGTAGTAAGTTTGTTGAGATTTAGCCAAATAAAAGATGTAACGAATGCCGCTCGCCTCAAAACACACTTGATTATTTGCAGCTTCGACCAGTTTGACTTGTTCGGTGGTGTTGCCTACTATAAATTCAAATTGTTGGTGGTTGAGGTAACGGTATTTGATGACAATCTCTTCGCTGTGTTTTTTTCCATCCCGAGTGGTTTCCAGTGTATACACTTCTTTTTGATGTGCATAAAAATTGCTGCGCCAGCCCGAAGGCACACCACGTAACAAAGCGCGTTGGTGTTGACGTTGTTGCCAATTGTATAGAGTAGCCGCCATGCCTGCTTTGGTTTCCAGGCTGCCCTGCATCCCTCCCGAAGGTTTTAGGTTAAATTCGTTGACAAGAAAGTGTGTGTCATATTTGCCTTGGGTAATATGGGGATGGTCAAACAACTGAATCAAAAAATCTTGATTGGTAGTAATACCCAGGCACTGAAGGTGGCGCAACACATACTTCATTTTACGATGAGCTGTAGTACGTTGAGCATCCCACACAATAAGCTTGGCAATCATTGGGTCATAGTGCATAGAAATCTCTGCCCCACTCTGAATGGCGGTTTCTACCCGTAAGCCCTCTACATTGGGCACGCTCCATTGCTGAATGGTACCTGTTACAGGTAAAAAATCATTGGCGGCATCCTCGGCATACAAACGACACTCCACCGCATAGCCATTGGCTTGTATGTCGGCTTGGTTCAACGCCAAGGGGTGCCCTTCGGCTATTTCTATTTGTAGTTGTACCAGGTCTAGCCCAGTGATTTCTTCGGTTACGGGGTGCTCTACCTGTAGGCGGGTGTTTACCTCCAAAAAATAAAACTGTTGGCTTTGGTCGTCAAAAATAAACTCTACCGTTCCGGCATTGTCATAATTAAGTGCCTGGGCTGCTTTGAGGGCTGCTTCGCCCATTTTTTGGCGCAATTCGGGAGTAAGCACAGGCGAGGGGCTTTCTTCTATTACCTTTTGGTAACGCCGCTGAATGGTACACTCACGCTCTAAGATATGCACTACTTTGCCGTGTTGATCGCCCAAAATCTGGAATTCGATATGGCGCCCCGAAGCAATGTATTTTTCAATGATCAACTCATCATTGCCAAAAGCATTTTGGGCTTCGCGTTTGGCTGCATCAATCGCCCCGTTGAGTTCTTTAGCCGTATGCACAATGCGCATGCCTTTGCCCCCACCTCCGGCAGTGGCTTTGAGCAATACCGGAAACCCAATGTCATGGGCAGCCTGACTCAGCGTTTCGGTGCTTTGGTCGGCTCCTTGGTACCCAGGTATCACGGGCACCTCGTTTTGCTTCATAATGGTTTTGGCGTTTGACTTTGAGCCCATGGCTTCTATGGCTTCAGCGCGTGGTCCGATAAATATGACCCCAGCCGCCTGACATTTGCGGGCAAACTCAGCGTTTTCTGACAAAAAGCCATAGCCTGGATGCACTGCGTCTACCTGGTGTTGTGCACACACTGCCAATAGTTTTTCTTGATTAAGGTAAGATGTCTGGGGGTTGCTTTCGCCCAAATGTATGGCGGTATCCGCTTCCTGCACAAACAAAGCATCCCGGTCGGCATCTGAAAACACCGCAACGCTTCGAATCCCCATTTTTCGACAAGTCCTTATCACTCTTGAGGCTATTTCGCCTCGGTTAGCTATTAGTATTGAGTTTATCATTGTTTTCTTTTTTTAGTCGATAGTCTATAGTTAGGAGTCGGGAGTCAGTAGTCGGGAGTTGTTCTCATCATTGAGAAATCGCTTCGCGAAAACTCCCGACTCCTGACTACGGACTCCCGACTAATCGCTTCACGCAACCATAAAACCATATAGCCATATAGCCATTTTTCTACGGACTACGGACTACCGACTAATCTCCTCCATTTCTTTTCTAATCACCCAACGGGTCAAAGCTTTAGGTACCCATTGGCTTATTACTTTGTTAAGGCGGTACTTTGCCCCGGTAATTACCAACCTTTTGCCCTTGAGCAAACCCCGGTAGGCGTCTTTTGCCACTTCTTGCGGGGTAGCTGTGGCTATGCTGCTAAAGGTGCGTACTTTTTGCATGCCAGCGGTTGATTGAAACCGGGTATTTTTGATGGCCGATGGGCATACTGTAGTGACCTGCACCTTAGATTTTCGATGTTTGAGTTCCTCGTGCAACGATTGGCTCATCAACCGCACAAAAGCCTTGGAGCCCGCATAAGTAGCCATTTTGGGCATTGCTTCGTAAGACACCCCCGAACTAATGTTCATAATTTTACCCGCATCACGGGCGAGCATATCTACCAAAAAATAGCGTGTCAGCAGCAATACATTGGTCACATTTACCCCTATCATCGCCAATTCCTTGTCCATATCTATAGTTTCAAAATTGCCATAGGTAGCAAACCCCGCATTGTTTACCAGCACATCTACTGTCCAACCTTGGGTATGTGTCCAATTGTACACCTCGCGGGCTGCAGTATTTACCGACAGGTCTTTGGCAAGAGAGTGTGTTTCTACTCCTGCAAACTCCTGTTCAAGGCGGGCTTGGGCTTCGCTGAGTTCTTCGGGAGGTTTTGCCACCCAAAGCAAGCGGTAACCGTCACGGGCAAAAAGCCGGGACATTTCGTAGCCTATGCCACTTGATCCTCCGGTAATGAGTACTGTTTTCATTTTAGTTTTTTAGTTGATAGTCCCGACAGGGGCAAGCTTCAAGCGACAAGTCGCAAGTCCTTAGATACCGATGTATCTCGGTGCTACCTACACCCTGTTTAACTCCGTTGAGCTCATCACAGCAAGCTGCCCCGATGAAACGAATCGGGATTTAGAAATAGATTCGGTTCATAAGTAATTACACTTTTATATCACACTGATTTTTAGCAACTTATAAAAAGCGTAGTTAAAAGATGATAGTTTTTCACCTTGCTTAGCGAACCATCAAACCACTTTTTAAAAACCCGCTTTGCGAACCATTTTAACCATAAAGCCATATAGCCATTTTTCTACCAACTACGGACTACCGACTACTGACTAAAAGCTACATCCTAAACACTCCAAAACTATCCGATCCTTTGATGGGTTGGCTGTAAAGCACGGCAAGGGCAAAGCCCAGGCAATTACGGGTTTCGCGTGGGTCTATCACACCATCGTCCCATAGTTCAGACGACGAGTACCAAGCCGATGATTTGGACTCAGCTTCAGCCATTAACATCATTTTGGCAGCAGCCATTTTCTTTTCGTCAAACTCTTGCCCCAGCGACTTGGCAGAAGCCCTTTGTACAATTTCCATGACTCCGGCCAACTGTTCAGCGCCCATCACCCCTATTTTATGGTTGGGGTAGGTAAACAAAAATCTTGGGTTGTACGAACGCCCGTTCATACCGTAATTTCCGGCACCATACGAGGCGCCAATCATAAGAGTAATGGCGGGTACTTTGCTATTAGACACCGCGTTGATCAGTTTTGCTCCGTTCTTTATAATGCCGCCTTCTTCATACTTTTTACCTACCATGTAACCCGTGGTGTTTTGCATAAATATGAGCGGAATATCATTTTTATTGCAGAGTTGGATAAACTGGGTGCCTTTGTTGGCGTCTTCTGAAAAGATCACCCCATTGTTGGCAATAATGCCTACAGGGTAGCCGTGGATATTAGTCCAGCCTGTGACCATGCTCTTGCCATATTCGGGTTTAAATTCGCTAAAACGAGAGCCATCTACTACGCGCATAATAAGCTCGCGGGCATCAAAAGGTATTTTTACATCGTGCGACACTACCCCCAGTATTTCTTCGGTATCATACAGGGGCTCTTCTATAGTGCCTTCTGGCAAAAGGTGAGGTGAAGCTACTGAGATGGTTTCCATAATTTCGCGTGCCAGGCGAATGCCATCGTACTCGTCTTCGGCGAGGTAGTCTGACACCCCCGATACCCGGCTATGCATTTCGGCTCCGCCCAGGCTCTCATCGTCTACCTCTTCGTTGGTGGCCATTTTTACCAGGGGTGGTCCTGCTAAAAACACTTTGGCTTTCTCTTTCTGAAAAATGGCATAGTCAGACATTCCAGGAATGTAAGCTCCACCCGCCGTAGCATTGCCAAAAACCACCGATATAGTAGGTATGCCAAGTTCTGAACGCTGGGTAATATCTCTAAAACTTGCGCCACCGTAGTTAAATATTTTTGCCTGGTCGGGCAGGTTGGCGCCGCCGCTTTCTACCAGGTTGATGCTGGGCAAGCGGTTTTCGAGGGTGATTTCGTTGATGCGGGCTGCCTTAAAAGCAGTATGGTAGTCAACCGAGCCCCCCTTGCGGGTACCTACGTTTGAGTTGATCATACACAGTTTGCCCGACACAATACCAATGCCGCTCACATTGGTGCCTCCTGTGCCAAAACCTCCCTTGCGGTTCATCCCCGCCAAGGGCAACAGCTCCAGAAAAGGGCTGTCAGGGTCAAGCAACAACTCTATGCGTTCGCGTGCCAAAAGTTTACCTCGCTGTCGGGCACGGTCTATGTGCTTGTCTTTGCCCTCAAAACGACTATCGGTCAAATGCTTTTGCAGTTTCTCTACCAGCTTCATCATTCCGGCGTGGTTGTCTTTATACTGCTGGGTGTTTTTATTTATTTTGGTTTTAATTACTTGCATATTTTAATTAGTTTATTAGTTAGTAGTCGGGAGTCCGTAGTTAGTAGTCGGGAGTTTTTCTTATAATTTTTAAATCGCTTCGCGCTAACTCCGGGCTCCTGACTAATCGCTTTGCGTCAGCTCCCGACTACGGACTCCCAACTCTGGACTAATTTTTAAATCGCTTCGCGCAACCATAAAACCATATAGCCATCAAGCCATTTTTTAACTCGCTTCGCGCTAACTCCCAACTCCTGACTACGGACTCCCGACTAAAAGACTAAAAAGAAATCAACGAGTCTAGGTCTACCGAAAAGCTTTCGCCCAGGCTTTCGTAATATTCTTTGCCAAAAAACTTGATAAAAGAGCTGACTCCCTTCTCGGTAAAATGAGGTAACAAAATGCTCCAAATCATTTTTTCGGCGTCTTCTTCAGTTTTCTCTCCTCTTATTATTTGTTGGTTGAGCCAATAAAAAGGCATCATCCAAGTGATAAAAGCAATGTTGTTGTACATACCTGGCACTGGTTCGGGCTTGAGGTTGCCTAGTTTGATGGCAAACGCCAAAGCAGCCTTATTGTCATGAATACTTTTTTTGGTTTGTTCCCGAAACTTCTCTTTGACTAGTTCGTGCCTGAGTACGTGTTGGTCAAGAAAGATAAAAGAGTACTCTTTTTGAATGCGGTAATACACTTTAGCGGTATTGTGAAGGTTTTCGAACGAGGGCAACGTACGCCGTTTGTTCAGTTCTTCATCTAACCTTGCCCACATCTCATTTACAATTGCTTCCAACAAATTATCCTTGGTTTTGAAATAGTAAGTCAGGTTGCCCCGACTCATTTCCAGGCGGTTGGCAAGCTCTTGTATAGTAATGGCACCAAACCCCTCTTGATTAAAGCATTTGGTCGCATACGCTATGACTTTGTCTCTTGTATTTTTCTTGTTTTCACCCATTCATCGCAGTTAAAAATTGAGTTACAAGTAATTAATTTTTAGTCAGGGTTACTTGTAATTTCACTAATCAGAAAAACAATTTAGTCGAATTCGACTAGAAAATTTATGCAATTATACTAAGCTCTTTTCAAACAACAAAGTTTTAGCAAAATATTATTTTACAAATGTACAATAGTACTTTACAATCAGAGGTTTGATAAATAGTAGGCAAAGATTTTATTTTGTATTTTTGCATTACCCTGCAACACAACCATCCAGCAAATAGGTAGTCATTCCTCTTCCTCTCTGCTTTGTATACTTTACCCAACAAAAATTTTAAGCGAACATGAGTAATCATCTAATTAATGATACAAACTTCACTCAGTCTTATTATATGAGTGATATTCAACTGTTTATTATGAACTATAAACCTGAGTCGAAGCATATGACCAATGAAGATTTTAAGGAGTATATACTCCACTTAAAAACACTTACCAATCAGTACAAACCTTCGTTTATTTTAGATGATTCCAGAAAAAGAGGGTTCATTTTAGAACCAGAAATGCAAGATTGGGTCGTAGCAGAGTTAGTCCCTGGGTGGATAAACTTTGAGCTACAAAAATATGCACAAGTGTTGGCAGAAGATCTTTTCTCTAACATATCGGGGCAACAAATAGTAGAGGTCGCGAGAAAAATTCCAGGAATGTTTGAAACCAAGTTTTTTGACAAACCACAAGATGCTGCCACTTGGTTTGAAATACAGGTGGAGCTACCTGCATCGGTTGTTTAAATCACTGTATTTGAGCCACTTCTTGCCTGCTTATCATTTGCCAAGTAATAAACAGGCACACCCCCAACTGTTTTGAGTTTGAACATCACAAACTCAAAGCAGATGGTTTTAATAATACAAAACAAGGCAATCAGTCTATTCCAAACGTTCATTGCCCTGCTTCGCAAAGTGATACTTAGGTAGTAGTATATCTGTACATTTATCTCCAGCACAAGCTTTTTCAAACCAATCCAAGGTTTTAATTACGAATCGACCATATAGCGCATTCATTTTCAAATAATCACCTGTTAATCAATAAGTTGTAAAACATTTTCATTTTTCAAAAAGCCTTAATTTACCAAACTCCAATAGTCTGAAATGATTTTTTTGCAAAAAAATCTCATTCAACCTATTACTTTTGCAAAAAAAGAAAATGGCAGATGGAGGATTTTGAAGCTTATATAGCCCAGTTATTTAAGAAGTTGTATGTACCGCTGGTTAACCACAGCAACAAGTTGGTAAAAGATGTAGAAGCCGCGAGAGAAGTGGTGCAAGAAACATTTGTGCACCTGTTAGAAAAGGGAGACTCGTTACACATAAAAACATCGGAGGAAGCCTATCTTTATACTGCAGTACGTAACCGTTCGCTCAATTATCTGAAAGCGCAAATGCGCCAACTGAATCGACAAGGCGAATTGCACGAAACTTATACTGCTACCCAAGACTTGAACATTCAGGGGGTAGAAGCTGCCGACCTTGCCCGCATACTAGACGTTGCCATCGAGAGCCTGTCTAAAAAAACCCAAGTTATTTTTCGTCTCAGCCGCGACGAATCGCTCAGTTACAAAGAAATAAGTGAACAACTGGGTATTTCGGTCAAAACCGTAGAGTTTCATATTTCTTCTGCCCTGAAAACCATTCGTTCATTTTTGGAAAAACACTGGTACTTGCCTGTCATATTCATGCTTTATACATATCAATAGTCCATAGCTTCTACAGCCTAAAACTATTAGCCTTTAGACCTTAGCTTTAGGCTAGTGCACTGGAAACTAAATCCCTGCCACATTATTCGGAGTCTTTAGCTCGCTGACTTTACTTAAAAAAGTTTGCGTAGCTTTGGCTATGCGCACTTTTTGAAGTGCGTCAGCAAACAAAATACCCTCGAATAAATAGCGCATTTATTTAATCCCCAGTGCACTAGTTTGCAGGCATACTATCTATTTTATAATATATTGATTTTTAAATACTTATAAAATCGGTAGATGGAAGCATTTAGTCGATAGCCGATGGCTGATTCGAGTAAATGTTTACCTTGTTAAATGCTGCAAACCAGTATTTTATGTTAAGGCTATTAAAGATTTTTTTCAGTAAAAAGGAGTAGTGTTTTTTGGGGAGGTGATCAACTCGTAAAGACATGAGCTGAGGCGAGGAGGGTATTTTTAGGGTATCAAAGTCTTGTCCTCAGAAAAAAGCAAAAAAAAATTAGGGTGCCCTATAAATCAATTGTCGTAAGGTCAAATCTAGCAAGAAAAAAATATGGATATTGAGTTTCTGATAAAGTACTTGATGAAAAAAACCAGTGCTGCCGAAACGCAGCAGGTAAAAGAATGGCTCAATAGTAACGAGAAAAACCAAACCTATTTTGTCCGCCTCAAAGAATGGTACGACAAAGAACCTCCTTTGGTATCGCTCAGTGATGCTGAAGTAGCCCAGGATTGGCAAAAGGTGAAGGCGAAGGCGTTGGATAAAAAAGAAGCAAAAGACAAAGCGCAAGGTAAGACCCGCCGTTTGTGGGTAACCCGCATAGCTGCGGCAGTGGTAGTACTAGGGGTAGCGTTTGGTCTGATCTACTTTGGCAGCCTACGCCCTCAACCGACTCCAGTGGCTTATACCCAGTCAAAAAGTGCCCAAAGCCTCAACAAAAAGGCGTGGGTGCTAGAAGATGGCACAAAAGTATGGCTGAACAAAAACGCCAGGATTTACTTTCCAGAAAAATTTGACGACAATCGTCGAATGGTTCGCTTGGAAGGTGAGGGTTTCTTTGAAGTAAAAAGGGATGAAAAACGCCCTTTTACCGTGCAAACCAACGGGGTAGATGTAAGGGTGTTGGGAACCTCATTCAATATTTATCAGAAAGATTCGACACACACCAAGGTAACGGTAAACTCGGGCAAGGTGGCAGTAGCCACTAAAGACGGTGCCCAACGGGTAGAACTGGTGAAGGGGGAGGCAAGTAATTTTAATGCGCAAAATGCCTCCCTGTCCAAAGCCCTTAACCGTGACTTAAATTACTTGGCCTGGAAAACGGGCGCACTGGTGTTTAAAAAAGCGACCATGGAGCAAATTGTAGCCGACCTGCAAAGGCACTACCAGGTCAATATCAGTTGTGCTCCGGCATTGCGCCAGCAGTTTGGCTTTAATGGTACGTTCAAAGACCAACCTCTTAAGGAGGTGTTGCAAGTGCTAGAAGCCACACTGGAGGTGAAAGTTGTGTATGATCGAAACGCCATATTTATCAAGTAATGCGCTTGGGCAACGGTACATTTTTGTTGCCCAAAGCATTCCCCTTCTTGCTGCTTATAATTAAAAAAAACAAGCTGTTAAACATAGAGAAAAATGAACACAAAAACTTGTGTAATGCTATTGCTATGCCTTGTGGTGAACATCACCTTAGGTAAGGCACAAAACCATCAGGCGCCGAACCAAAAAATACAACTTGAAAAAAACAGCGGCACTATTCCTGAATTTTTAGATGAATTGAGTAAAAAATACCAGCTTAGGTTTTCTTACGACGAAGGTATTATACCTAAAACACGGTATCGGGTAGACAAGAAAGTGTGGCAGTTGGATGAATTGCTGCACAAGTTGTTGCAAAAAGCCCACATTCGATTTAGGCGAATCAATGGGCAAATCATTCTGACCCGCTACAAGACAAGTAAAATCACCTTGAGTGGTACCATTACGGCAGCCAACAACGGCGAGCACTTGCCGGGTGCAGTGGTGTACATCAAAGAATTGGGAGTAGGAGCAGTGTCTAACAACTACGGCTTTTACTCGCTGACGATCCCTCCTGACAAATACAAGGTATTGGGCTCGTATATGGGTTATAAAAATGCCACAAAAGAAACTTCGCTGGAAAAAAGCCTCAACCTTGACCTAGAGCTACAGCCTAGTGTAGCAAAGTTATCGGAGGTGATGGTAACGGCTAATGACGACAAGTCGAAGGAACACATCGAGAGCATCAAAAATACCCAGATGAGCACCCATGTAGTAGAGATTGAGCGTATTCAGCGCACGCCCATGCTGGCGGGCGAAGCAGATGTACTTAAGAGCATTCAGTTTTTGCCTGGAGTACAAAGCTCTCATGTGGGCACCGCAGGTTTTTCAGTAAGGGGAGGTGGTTATGACCAAAACTTGATTTTGCTCGATGACGCACCTGTATATAACATTTCCCACGCGATGGGGCTTTTTTCGGTGTTCAACACCGATGCGGTAAAAGATATAAGGGTATACAAAGGAGCTATTCCGGCAAAGTACGGGGGCAGGCTTTCGTCGGTGGTAGACATTAGAATGAAAGAAGGCAATGATAAACAATTGACGCTCAACGGTGGGCTAGGCATCGTGAGCAGTAGGCTTACCGTAGAAGGTCCCATCACACCCAAGGCTTCTTTTTTGGTATCGGGCAGGTACAGCTATTTGGGTTTTACAGCCAATAAATTGGCTTCGATTTTCTCAGAAGTTGCCCCTGACATCAACCATTACGGCAGAAATAACGAGATTAACTTTTATGACTTAAATGCCAAGCTAAACATTGAACTGGACAAAAACAATAAAATCTATTTTTCGGTATTTGGCAGCAAAGACCACTTTTTTAATGATGTGTTTTTTGAAAACAATACCCTGGACTGGGGCAACCAAACGGGGAGCTTTAGGTGGAACCACATTTTTAACGATCGTTTGTTTAGCAACCTTACGCTGGTATATGGCAACTTTGACTATGCCTATGTGCGCCACAACGACAACCGCAATTTTAAGTGGTCGGCAAATATGCAACAACAGGGGCTAAAGCTTGACTTCGACTATTTCGACTCACCTCAGAGCACGGTTAACTTTGGCGTATCGGTGGATAGGCATTTGTTTGCCCCAGGCAAAATCACGGGGCTTAGCGACCCTTCGGTAGTACAACCGTTTGCTTTAGACAACAAACAGGCAATAGAGTCAGCTTTTTATGTAAATCACCAGTGGGGCATTGGCAAGCGTTTTTTGGTCAATTATGGGCTACGGTTCTCTGGTTTTCATAACATAGGAGCAGGTACGCAATACATTTACAACGACGATCAAACCTTGACCCGTGAAGAGCATTTTGGCAAAGGAGAAGTAATGCAAAGCTATTATGGCTTAGCGCCTCGTTTGTCGTTGCGTTATTTGTTCAACGAAACTTCTTCGTTGAAAGCCTCTTATAGTCGCACCTATCAATACTTGCACCTGGTAAGTACCTCTAGCGTAGGGCTACCTACCGACGTGTGGTTGCCAGTAGACAACAACATTCGCCCAAGGGTTGCCGACCAGGTGGCTTTGGGTTATTTCAAAGATTTTTACCGGGCAACTTATCGCTTTTCGGCAGAAGCTTACTACAAGAAACTCTACAATGTGATAGACTATGTAGACAATGCTGATGTATTTTTGAATAAGCATATAGAAACTCAAATAGCCAGTGGCGACGGAAGCGCTTATGGATTAGAGCTGAGCCTGGAAAAGAAAAAAGGCAAATTGACTGGCTGGATCAACTATACTTGGTCGAAGGCAACGCAACAGATAGCTGGCATCAACCAAGATAAAGCATACGCCCCTATGTATGACCGACGCCACAATCTTTCGCTGGTGGCTTCTTATAAACTAGGCAAGCGGTGGTTGCTGTCGACAAATTATGCTTATATGACAGGCGCCAGAATGACAGCGCCAGAGGGTACCCATATAAGTACTTATGGTCAGGTTACTTACTTTTCGGGCAGAAACAACTTCCAACTTCCGGATTTTCACCAACTAGACATCAACGTCACGCTCAAGAGCAAAGTAAGAAAAAAGCAAGACCCAAGAAGGTGGCGAAGCGAATGGGTGTTTGGGCTGACCAATGCCTATAACCAGAGAAACTCTTTTGCCATATTTCATCAGTATGGTAGAGTTGGCATTGAAAACATGTACCATATGTACCTTTTTGGGCTGATGCCTTCTGTGACTTATAATTTTAAATTTTAACCTCTAAAAGACGAACCCTACAATGAAAGTATTTGTTCAAAATATGGCTTGGCTGTTTATTTTTCTTGCTTGTAATGGATGTATCGAAAAAGCAGATGATATTTTTAGCAAGCAAGGGACCCGCATTTGTATAGAAGGGGTAATATCTACCAATCAGCGTACTTATGTAAGAGTTACCCAAAGCGCTCCTTACCCTCACAATGCGATTAACTACGAAAAAGGAAAGTATCCAGGGGTACAAAATGCCTCGGTTAGTATCAGCGATGATGCAGGCAATATAGATGTACTGACCTTGTCTACAGATGAGTATCTTGCCAAATCGGGTTACTATATCAATACTACCCACTACACTAAGCTAACCGTGGGTACTGCTTATACGCTAAAGGTAGTATGCAATGGACAAACCTATGAGGCTAAAGAGGTGATGCCTGTTGCACCTCCTGCTATAGACAAGTGGAGTTTACAACACGCAAAGTAAAATCTCACACCATAGGAGGTTTTTTAGCATTGCTCTGGTGCCTTTGGTGTCTTTAGTGAACCCCAAGACCAAGAAAATTATTATAACTTTAATTATGATTTTATCCAGACAGGACCCTGGATAGTCTTCATAGTCATCCATATAAGCATTATACTATTCAGATGTTACTCCTTTTTGATGACAAGCACCTTAAGCCAGAGATAAATAGGCTGGGTTTAGGTACAGAATGGCCATTTTTTTTTCACGCATATGCAATGCCGAATGAAAATAAGCTGAAGTATGACCAAGCAATCATCCAAATCGAATCTTGGAGCAAGGAGGCTTTTAACTATCATAAGGCAATTGAGGGACAGCTTCAAGGCAGTGGTGCCTATAGTGCAACTCCTGCTACTCCTCCTGGTAACTTCAGCAATGGAGCTCTAGGGTTTTTCAGGGCAGTGAGCATAAAAACAAAGTCGGTTGAGGTGAAGCTATAGACAAGAAAGTAGCCCTTGGCTTTTGGTGGATCACCAAAGACTAAGGGCTTGTTGTTTGGATTGATATTTTTGCCTAATTTTTTTTACCACTTTGAGCAGCCCACCTGATATGTATGAACCAATCGCCTGAATAAGCGAAAAAGCTTCCCTCTAAAAATCAACCGAAAACTATGCAATAATTAAAAGCAAACTTCTACTTTAGCAATCTGGTTTAGAAGCTAAAGATAATAAGAGGTAGCAATGAAGCGACATTTAAACAGAATAGTTTTGATCAATAGCACGGCAGTACGCTATGCCGAGATGAAAGTTGACGGCAATATTCACTTTGTGGGGTCCAATGGGTTTGGAAAAACCACCGTGCTCCGGGCTATTTTGTATTTTTATAACCCCGACAATCGTTACCAATTAGGAATTCGCCGCGACCAGTTAAGCTTTACTGAGTACTATTTTCAGCAACCTAACGCCCGCATTATATACGAGGTAAAACGCGACGATGGCTATTATCATATTTTGCTCTTCCGAAAAAACAACCGGGTACATTATAGGTTTATAGATGCGCCTTATGATGCCAGTGTGTATATAGAAGATACCCGCATAAAACCGCTCGACGAGGTATTGCAAACCTTGCACGAACAACATGTCCATTTTGAAGAAACCATAGAACGCTCTGCCACTTATAAAGAGGTATTGTATGGGGCATCGCGCGAGAAAAAATGGCGAAAATACAGCCTGATTCCTACCAGAGGCTATTTGCGTCGCAAAGAAATTGGTAATATTCCCAAAACAGTGTCCAATGTTTTTTTGAGTTCAAGACTAGAGTCCGACTATATCAAAAATGCCATTATGGAGGCGGTAATGGATGAAAACCCTAAGATTGACCTGGACACTTTGCGTCGTCACCTTGCTTCGTTTAGCGACCGACTCGACGATGTGACCAGCTTTAACGAGCACAAAGACATGGCTGAAGAGGTAGTGACAATGTTTGATAGCCTGGAGGTGCTCAAAAGGGAACAAAAACGCGATGCCGAACAACTGGGCAACAGTGTGCAAAATGCCAACCGCAAGATAGGGGAATTGCGTCGCTTGCTTAATCAAGAAAACGACGCACGCCAAAAACTAAGCAAAGGTTACGAAAAGGAAAAACACACTTTTGACAAAAACACCGATCTGTTTAAAGAAGCTATTGGCGAAATAAAAGGAAAGCTTCGTGAGGTAGATGGGCTAAAACAAAAGTACCAAGGCATCAAACAAAAACTGGAGCTACACCAACAACGCCCCACGTTGCACAACCAATTGACCAACCTTAAAAAACAGCTGACTCAAGCAACTGCAGCTATTGCCGATGTACAACAAATGTTTGAACAGGGATTGCAAGACCTCGAAAACCAAAAAAGTGCTGCCCAAAATCGTTTTGGACAACAGCAAAACACCATAGAGCGAGAGACACAAGCAAAGGCACATGAAATTCAACTTCAGTTTGACGAAAGTATGCATGCCACCCAACAAAACTATGCCACAAAATTCAGCGAAAGCGATGCCCTGATGGCAGAGGTAAAACAAAGGCTGGGCAACTGTGAACGCGAAATAGCTGAAGCTCGCCAACAAGTGTTTTTTGCTGAAGAAATAGATCAAATAGAGGCATTGATAAAAAATGCTCATAAGGAAACAGAGACCCGCCAACAAGAAAATAAGCTGCTGAGCAAAGATGTAAACCACGAAAAAGCCCTGTACCAAAACACGCTGGAATCGTTGGAAAATACCCACCGCCTGGAACAACAAACATTGGAAAACAAGCTTACCCACTTACAACAACAAATAGCCGAAGTAGACCATCGCCTGGAAGGATTTGAGGGCTCATTGTATGAGTTTTTGGAGCAGGAAAAACCCAACTGGACACAGGATATAGGGCAGGTAATTGACGAAAAACTACTGTTTCGCAAAGATTTGTCTCCTGCACTAACCCCTTCGCCAAAAGGTGATTTTTGGGGGCTCAATATTGACTTGTCTGCCATTGGCAAACGAATGAAAACGTTGGCTGACTATGCCCAGGATAAGAAACAGTTGCTGGAAGGTCTGAATAAAACCAAAAAACAGTTGCTTGGAAACAGTAAACATTTTCAGGAAAAAATCGAACAATCAAAACAACGCCATACCCTGAAAATAAAAGAATGGCAGGGGCTTATCCAGAAAAACGAATACCAAAACGAACAGGCACAGCTTAAAAATAAGGAACGCCAAAACGAATTGTTGGACATTGAACAACGCGCTGAACAGCAAAAAAAGACCACGCTTGACCAGCTCAACGAAAAGCAGGAAGCACTGCGCGATGAGTTGGCGCAAGCCCAAACCCAGCTGAACGAATGGCAACAAAAACAACAGGCTGAAACTACCCGCCTCAATAACGAAAAAGCAGCACAAATAGGCGCCATTCAAACTACTAAAGAGCAAGCCTTGGAAACGGCTCAACGCCACCACGATGAGGCAATGGCAGATTATGAAGCGCAGAAGCAAGCATTGGCAAAGCAACGTGAAGAACGGGTGGCAGGGCGAGATATAGACAAGGATGAGTTGACCCAAATAGAACAGGAAATAGCCCAACTTACCGAAAAACTGCACCACATAGACCATGACATTACACCTTTGGTCAATTTGTACCAGTTGGATAAGGAGCGGTTGTTGGACAAAGAAACAGGGCTGAAACTAAACCTGGACACTAAGATACAGGCATTGGACGATGAAAAGGCAAGCTTCAAACAATTGACCACTCGCCATAAGGCTCAACTGGCACAACTGGATGCCAGCATGCAGCAAAATCGCCAATACCACGACCAACTGGAAAACGAATTACTGTATTTTGAAGATAAGTTTAAGCTTACCGATGTGTTTACCCCTTTGCGGGGATGGATAGAAAGCCCCGATGCTGAAGACCGTGAGGTGTTGAACATTGACCAGCTGATGAAAGACCTCAATCTGCGTCATACACGTTTGATTGAAGACAATTACCGTTTTCAGAAGCTTACGCATAGTTTTACGGGCTTGTTTTCGGCAGATAACCGCCTGGAGTTTCCGCGCAAGTTTGCCACCGAAATAGATTACAAAGATTTTGTACGCCACAAACTAAAACCGTTTTTGGCACAAAACCGCATAGACATTATTCAGCAACAGCTGGAGCAACAACATAGCAAACTGATTGACCTGATTTCTAAAGACATAGTAAACCTGTCGGCTAAGTCGGATGAGATCAACCAAACGATTGAACGCATCAACGCTGACTTTAGTGAATCTAACTTTGTGGGGGTGGTCAAGTCTATTGCGCTAGATTATCGGGAAAAAAAATCGGGGTTGATCAATGTATTGAAAAAAATTCGTGCCTTTGAACAAGAGCACGTACTGACCGACCAACTAAGGCTGTATACGCCTGCGGTGGCCACTGCTGACGACCAGGCTACAGTAAACAAGCAGTCGATTGCATTGCTTACTGAGCTAAAGAAGGCGATAGAAAACCAAGGCAAGAAGTATGTAACCATTGAAGATACTTTTGAGCTGTACTTTAGGGTGCAGGAAAACAACAACAATACGGGCTGGGTAGAACGCCTCGCCAATGTTGGGTCTGAGGGAACCGATGTATTGGTAAAGGCGATGATTTATATTACGCTATTGAATGTATTTAAAGAAAATGCTTTTAAGGGCAACGATGACTATTTTATTCATTGCCTGATCGACGAAGTGGGTAAGCTCTCTGACCGTTACTTGCGTGAACTGATTGATTTTACCAACCATAAAAACATTCGTTTGATTTTTGGTTCGCCCAACGAAAATGACCCTTTGATTTATGAGCATGTATATAAAGTGCACCGCGAAAATGATGAAATAAGGGTGATAGAGTTGTTGGGGGTAGAAATGTAGGCATAAAGGTTCTTGGGATTGGGTTCTAGTTTTTACACCAAAGTTGTTTTCTTACTTTAGGGCTTGCATTACTCAGGTCGCCCTGCGGTAAGACCTTCGCGGGAGGTAGTATAAAGGTTCTTGGGGTTGGGTTCTAGGTTTTACACCAAAGTTGTTTTCTTACTTTAGGGCTTGCATTGCTCAGGTCGCCCTGCGGTAAGACCTTCGCGGGAGGTAGTATAAAGGTTCTTGGGGTTGGGTTCTAGCTTTTACACCAAAGTTGTTTTCTTACTTTAGGGCTTGCATTGCTCAGGTCGCCCTGCGGTAAGACCTTCGCGGGAGGTAGTTTGAAGCATCGCTTCGCGCTCATTCGTAATTGACCCATTTGTCATTGGCTTCGCTTCGCGCCCATTCGTAATTCGTAATTAGCCAAAGGCAGAGCTCCCTCTAGTCGGTTCGTAATTGATCCCAGAATAAGTAGACCATCGTTTTTTAGCTTCGCTTCGCGCCCATTCGTAATTCGTAATTGATCCATTCGTAATTAAAAAGCCTGGCTTTGCCCCATTCGTAATTCGCAATTGATCCATTCGTAATTAGCTAAAGTAGAGTATGTTACAAAACCAAATGCAAGTGTGCTTGTACATATTGGGCAGAATAACGCAAAGCATCGCAAAACCAAGGCACCTCACAGTGAGGTGTAGAAGAAAAATAATGCAAGATTTCTTCATCTTTCATTGTCAAAATATCTAACCATTGGTAGTGCAATGCCAAAAATAACAGTTGTTTTACCTGGGCATGCGTAAATGGTGCATTGGCTACCCGCAACACAATGGGTGGGCTCAGCTCAGCACCAAAAAGACTCACCAGTGTCTGAAGCCCTCCGGTAACATCACGCTGGTCTTCGGTAAGATCAAAGCGTTGATTGCTTACTTGCCTAGTGGTAAGATCAATGCCCAAGCAATCACGGTTTTGCTCCAGGGGGTTCCCTGTATTGAACCAAAGATTGGCTTTGCTTATGTACCCATCAGCGCTTGCCAAAGACTGCTGGGCAATCCACGCCTTGAATAAATCAATATTTGTTTGAGTGTTTGTATCAGGTGCCTCTTGGTGCTGAGCATTGGCGCCTTGGGCAAACAGTTGCATTTCCCCTTTGAAATGGCGGGCTACTATAGCGAAAAAAGCTTCTACACCAACAGGCTTACTCAAATGGCTCAGCAAAGCTATAGGCACTCCTTGTTGATTTTTACCCGTTACAATCGCAATAATGCAAGAAGTAGCTCCGTCAGAATACAAGTAGTGCATCGAATGAGGTTGCAGTAGACTGGCGATGTAATAATGGTCTTGTGGAACATAACAAAACCCGGCAGGAATACGGGCACTTTTCGTTATTTGAGCAGACATATAATTCATTGATGTGTTTGGAAGATATATGCTAGAGCTTATTGGGACTTCTTTTTTTCTAGTAAAATCCAATCTTTGGTAGTATTGCTATACCTCACGTAGTATAACCTGCCACCTTGCTTTTTCAGCGCAAAAGTTCCCATCAAATTTGGTATATCATAGCCGCTTACTTTGCGAAGCGCCTGGGCATACACCATTCTTACCTCCAACAATACCCCTCCTTCTTTAAGTTGTTGCATCAATGTATAAAACAAACGTGCCATGGGAACGTGCTTGCGAATAGGTGAATACAAGTAGATAAAGTCAAACTGTTGGTAATAATTGGCAGCAATGGTGAGTGCATTGCCCCATCTGATACTCATTTTTTGGCGCTTGATCATAGGCTGCCAATAATGCCTACTCATGCTTACCAAGGTTGAGTCATACTCAAGCCCTTCGCTATGGTCAAAACCCAAACAAAGTGCTGCATATAACTTTTCTCCGTTACCCGATCCTACGTCTACAAACGTATGGTGCTGAGGCTCTTTCAATACTTGGATAAGCTCCACAAAAGGTTTCATTCGGTATAAAATACCACCCCAATAGCTGGTATCCAGGCTATTGATCCGATTACCGGCTTTTTGGCATACTGCCGAAATAAGTCGCAGCTTACGGGCAAGCAAGGGCTTTTTTTGTCGACAATGTTGGTATACTTGCCAAGCACCTATTTGCAAACTGTCTAGTTTTTGGCTCAGAAAGGAGTCTTCACTTTCCCAGGCTGTTTGTTGCCAAAATATTTGCTGCGCCGACTTTACGCTTGTGGCTTCAGTGTTGCCTGTAGGCTGACAAGCCCAACAACTAAACAGTGCCGCTACTATTGCTCCCCACCATTGCCTGTCACTCATTCGTGGTTGGCGTTATTTTCTAAGGTCTTAAAAGCTATCCCCATATAATTGATAATGTCTGATGCCATCAAAGAGTATTGTCCTTCTGCTTTGGCAGCAAAATCTCCGGCAAGCCCATGTACATACATGCCCAAAGCGGCCGCTTCAAACGGGGTATAACGTTGAGACAAAAGCCCTGTAATAATACCAGTGAGCACATCGCCCGTGCCTGCGGTTGCCATACCAGGGTTACCCGTAGAGTTAAAGTATACTTCTCCTTTGGGGGTCGCCAGTGCCGAATGTGCTCCTTTTAGCAATACATACACGCGGTGTTTTTGGCAAAAAGCCTTGAGTGTTCTTAGCCGGGCGTAGTCGGTGCTGGTGCGCCCCACCAATCGTTCAAACTCTTTGGGATGTGGGGTAAAAATACTGTATTCGGGCACATTAGTAAGCAGTTTGTCTTGGTTCTCGGCAATCAGGTTGATGGCATCAGCATCTATTACCATAGGTTGTTGCGCTTTTTCGAGCAACTTGGTAAGACAACGTAAAGTATTGCTATGCTTGCCCAACCCTGGGCCTATGCCTATAGCACTGTATTTTTTATCATCTATAGACGGAAAGTTAGACACATACTGGGCGTGGGCATCCAGCGACACCATCGCTTCGGGCAAAGCAGTTTGTAACACATTGTAGCCCCGTGTAGGTAAGTGAACCGTAAGCAAGCCAGCTCCCGCCCTTAGTCCTCCGTGTACTGCCATCACTGCCGCACCCATTTTACCTTCGCTGCCAGCAATCATCAATGCGTGGCCAAAAGAACCTTTGTGCGAAAACTTAGATCGTGGTTTAAATATTTTTTGGGCAAACGCTGTGTTTACATAGTAATTGCTAGTAGGTGCATCGTCTATAAATGTTTGATTAAGACCAATAGAAACTGCCTCCCAAGAGCCTACAAACTTGTCGTTGTGTGGCAACAACAAGGCAAGTTTGGGTAACTCGAAACTGATGGTATAATTTGCCCTTACAATGACTCCGCTGCTCAAGCTATCGGGCAACAGCCCAGACGCTATGTCTACGGCAATGAGTGTGGCACCGCTGCGGTTCATTTTTTTTACTGCTTGTGCAGCTATGCCTTCTATAGTACGGTTAAGCCCCGAACCAAACAAAGCATCTATCACCACAGCATTGGCAGGAATATCGGGCAAATGGGTTTCTTCAGTGGCTTCTATAATGGGGTGCTTTTTTTTGAGACGTTCATAGTTTTGGTCGAAGTCTGCCGAGGTAGTTTCGGCATAACGCACCACACAAGTGGTGACCTCATATTGGTTGCCCAATAGCAAACGGGCAATTGCCAAGCCATCGCCCCCGTTGTTGCCTAACCCACAAAACACAAAAACTGGACGCTTGCGGTTGTTTTGGCTAAAGCCTTTTCTTAAAAACCAATTGGTAAAAGCTACCGAAGCCCGTTCCATCAGATTGATAGACGAAATAGCGTCTTGTTCGATGGTGTACGCATCTAACTCTTTGGTTTGTTTAGCAGTAAGAATTTTCATAGTGTAAGTCGTTTTTTAGTGGGGTATTTGTGCGCCCAATCAAATAATATGCTGCTACAAAATGGCACAGTCAGTTAGTAGCACCAACAGGGGGCAAGCTTTAAGCGACAAGTCGCAAGTCCTTAGATACCGATGAATATCGGTGCTAGACCCTGTGCCACAAGTAACTACCAGGTTCTAGTTCCATAGGGAGCTATCAAGCTTGTAAAGTGTTTATTTTCAATTGTTTACAAATTTGACAGTTAGAAGCCCCGACAGGGGCAAGCTTTAAGCGACAAGTCGTAAGCTATTCCCTATTCCATAGGGAGCTATCAAATTTGTAAAGTATTTATTTTCAGTTGTTTACAAATTTGATAGTTAGAAACACCAACAAATCTACGCATTTAGCCACAAGTGCTAAAGTGCCAATGCACATTGATGCTAAAAGTAGTCACCAAGTCTACAATAAGTTGATCTTTAAAGCCTGAATTGTGATCTTTTGTAGACAGCAGTAACTTACTAAAACAAAAGCCAAACCATTGCAGGGTTTAGCTTTTGTTTTTTTAGCATCTAAAACTACCTATAAGGAATGGTGTAAAAATAAAGTTCTATAGTAACGCCAAAATATTTTGTTGGCAGTAGAGGCAAAAAAACGCGTCATAGCAGCGCTACGGCAAGTTTTTTTAACGAATTCTGTCAGCGAAAAATGACGTTAAAAATGTAAATTTATTTTGGTACTATTCCTAACGTTGCCAGCCACTTTTGGGCAGGCTGACTTTTGTTAAAAATCTCGATGTCTAAGCCTGTGCTCAGGTTACGCAAACAGTTTTTGGCGATACTCGTACCCAAAATACTTTTGGCATTGACCAATGCCACATGTTCAAGCCCTGCCTTTACGATTGCCGGGTAGAACTCGTCTTCCAGCCAAAACTGGTCTTGCTCATTCAAGCGGGTTTGTTCAGTATTGTCAGAAAGCCACTTAGAGAGGTTTTTCTCTTTAAAAGTGTCGATCAACGTCAATAAAGGTTTTCTGAATGTATCTAGCTCTACCTTGGGTCCAAAGTAAAGCTTCCACTCTTCGAGAATAGCATTGAGCTTTTCGTCGTAGGTGATTTTTAAAAATTCACTGTCAAAAACTACCATATTTAAAATTAATGATTAATGATCTGGTACAATGATAAATGTTCCAATGTTACTAAGCATAAAACCTCATCAATGACTCGGCTACACATACCGGTTTGGCTTGTCCTTCACGCTCAAACGTGGCCGTAAAAGTAGCCTGTAAACCTCCTTCTACCTCTTTGTATGCCGAAAAAACAAACTTTGACCGTACCTTACTTCCTGTAATCACCGGAGACATAAAACGCACTTTATCGGTACCATAATTTAAACCAAACTTTACTCCTTGTACATCTAGTACCTCGTTCAGTAGTTTAGGCAACAATGATAAGGTTAAAAAACCATGGGCAATGGTAGTACGGAAAGGTGATTCTTTTTTGGCTCTTTCGGTGTCTACATGTATCCATTGATGGTCGCCGGTAGCTTCGGCAAATTTGTTTACCATGTCTTGTGTCACTTCTATCCATTCTGAGGTGCCTACTTCTTTGTCGAGGTAGGTTTTCAATTCTTCTAATCCATTTATGACAAGCATATCAATTGATTTACTTTTTGGTTCATGTTAGTTCATTCTTTTGGGTTCAATATATAAATTCAAGCAATGAGATACAAACTACAGACAAGGGTTATTTTTATTGGTAAAAAAACAATCTACTCACTGTCAAGCCATTACAATGAAGTCACCATCCATTCGCCCTTATAAATTATCATTGCCCTATGCCACAATGCTTTCCACTCTCCCTCTCCCCTGTTTTTGCTTTTTATAAATCAGGTCTATCAATTTTATAACTATAAATTATGTTAAGTAAAATATATGCAAATTCTTGTACTTTTTTTGTAATTTGTCGATTGTTAAGTTTTAAAAGCCAACAAGTATCAAAATCAATCATGAGCAAACAAAAAATTGTAGTATTAACCGGGGCAGGCATCAGCGCCGAAAGTGGTATCAGTACTTTTAGAGATTCTGATGGGCTATGGGAAAACCATGATGTAATGGAAGTAGCATCGCCAGAAGGCTGGCAAAAAGACCGTGCACTGGTGCTGGAATTTTACAACCAACGCAGGACACACGCCCTGGCTGCCCAACCCAATGAAGGCCACCTGGCGCTGGCTCGGCTGGAAGCAAAGTATGAGGTGGTCATTATTACCCAGAACATAGACGATTTGCACGAAAAAGCGGGCTCTAGCAATGTATTGCACCTACACGGTGAACTAGGCAAAGCGCGTAGCACTACCAACCCCGAACTGGTATACGACTGGGGCAACAAACCCATTAATATAGGCGACAAATGCGAAAAAGGTTCACAATTGCGTCCACATATTGTATGGTTTGGCGAAGCAGTACCTATGATGACAGTAGCTATTCAAGAAACGCACTCTGCAAATCTTTTTATAGTAGTGGGCACTTCGTTGGCAGTATACCCCGCCGCAGGTTTGCTTGATGAAGTAGATACTGACGTGCCCAAGTACATTATAGACCCTCGCATGCCTGATGTACGCGCTCGCCCTCACCTACACTTGATAGAAGAAAAAGGCTCGGTGGGTGTACCAACTTTGGTAGACAAACTACTAGCCAAGGTTTCTTAAGGAAGAGTATCAGCGACAAGTAGCAAAACTTTATATAAAAGTACCAGCGAACCACCTCTTGTGGCTACTTGTCGTGTTAAAATAATTTTGAAACCGTACACTTTTTTATAGCAGATAAGCCTTGATTTTTTTGATAGTTTTACAGCATAAAAGCAGCTGCTAATCTGCCGAGTTGTAGAATAAAGCTTGGTTTCGTTTCCCTCAGGCATCCGTTCATTTCCCCGAATCAAGTTCGGGATCATGGATTTTCTTTAGCTAAAAAAACGAACCAAAAAAAGCCACCGCTGTAGTTTGCCTGGCTAAAATTTGTTTCATTACGCCGAACCGCAGGGCGAAGCCCAAGTTTTAAAATCCCGAACTTGATTCGGGGCTCTGCCTTTTCGGCTAAACAGCTCAAACATTCCCTCGTTCCTCGGTCAGTGATCTGTTTAGCTTACGCAGAGCTCGGCGCAGCAAAGCTGCAGCCTCGGTTTTACGGCTTCATTCCTCAAAGTCGAGTAGATAAGGGGATTTTCACCCCAAATCTCTCACAGAACCGTGCGTGATAGTCTCCCATCACACGGCTCTTGTTATACAAATCATCATAATTTAACTCCTGTATTCCAGTGATAAAATGGTAATGACTTTGTCTTGTCGCTTTTAATCCTCCTCATATTATTAAGTTGTTAAAAACTTGAAAACTGTATAACTGAACCCCTTCGCTCCACTTCCATTACAGAAGCTTCTACACTAATACGAGTTCATCCGCCACCCTCTATCATCTCAGTATTCGCCTTGTAGGATCGCTACTTGTACTTTCCCTTAATGATCATAGAGGGCTTCCCCTGTTCCATAACTAAGCCTAAATAAGAGTCATGCCAACTTAATGACGGTTGCCACATAGACACTTGACAGGGTACGCTCTATGCTTTGTCCCAAACTTTATCGGATAAGTCTGGTTTTGACAACAAGTAGCTGTTCTCGACACTTCTTCATTGGTTCACTTGCGTTCATCTCTCTTATTCACACCTGACTCCGTACCAGCGGAGCCTTTTCTCTAGCCGTTCAATACCAAAACATTACTGTCATAGCACCGTAGAGTGGTTTAAAGGCTATTCCTGTAAATCGCCTTTGGTGGGTCTACCACCATCTTAGTTATAGCATACAAAGCTTGTTGTGCTTTGTTTCAGGGCACACCCGATAGCTACAGCTTCGCTGTGCTGAGCTCACCGAAGGTAATTTCTTAACGCCCACAAACTAAGGCGGAAAGTAAAGACGCTGTTTTTCAAGCACTTTTGAGACTGATAAAATTAAACTCTACGCAAGTATTAGTAGTGAAAAATTAGTGTACGGTTTTGAAAAATAATTAAAAGTAAAGAGGAAAAATAATAAAAAACAGGTTAGAACAGAAGTCGTTTGATTTTTCCACAAAAAACTAGTAAGTTTAAGTAATGTGTCTGTCCTCTGAATGAGATGACGACAAAAGCCATTGAGGAATCGCACAACAATATTGATCGGTAAGTAATCTGCTTATAAAATTTTTAAATTATAATTTGGGCTAAAAAAGCGACTTTTCACTCCAAAGATACGCTTTAAACTCTACACTCGCTTGTGAGAGCTCGCCTATACATTAATCATCAGGGCAAAATGGCATATCTTAGACTCAGACTATCTCATTATTTTACCTTGACAATCGCCTGTCTGTTGTCATTCCCCCTTTATTGCCAAAACACCCCTTCCGATAGCTTGTTTTATTTACTCAAACAAGCCCGAAGAAAAACACCCCCCGACCATCAACTTCAACTTAACCTGCTCAACCAAATAGGTGAACAGCTTCTCAAAGAAGGCTCAAGCGATGCCCTCAAGTACATAAGGCAGGCGTTGGTGTTGGGCAATAAAACCAACTACCGGGCTGATAAACTACGTTCGCTGATCATGTTTGGGCTTTACTACCAACACAACGACCACCCCCAAAAAGCCATAGAATACTTTAATGAAGCGTTAAACTCAGCCAAGAAAAATAAATTTCACGCCCGTTCTGCCGAAATTTCGTCCCACCTAGGCGAATGCTATCGTTCGTTTAACGAAGTACAAAGCAGCATTTATCACTACTTCGAGGCGGCCAGTTTTTACCGAAAAATCCCTGACGACAAGGGCTACATTAAGGCAATTAACAATATAGCTGGGGCATTTTATGACATTCGCGAATACCGTAAGTCGCTCAAGTATTTTAAGCAAGTAATGGAAAGCGCCGAAAAGTTAAAAGACGACCGGGCTTTGATGGCTGCCTTAAATAATGTGGGCAGTGCTTACAATGAGTTGGGTAGCTACGAAAAAGCCCTCGAATACCTTAAAAAAGGCGTAAAACTAGCCAACGAACAGCAAGGCAAACCAAGAATAAAAGGCGCTTTACTGAGCAGTATTGGTGAGGTATACCTCAAACAAAAAGAGTATGGAGTGGCGCTTGAATATTTTGATAAAGCCTGGAAAATAGCCCGGGAAGTGCAATACCCACACTTGATGGTGATTGTGGGGCGTGACCTTGCCCAGGCGTATGCTGCTCAAAAAAACTACCCCAGAGCTTTGACTTACGGATTGAGCAGTTTGAAAACTTCGCAGCGAATGAAAGATGTACACCAAATGCAACTAAACTATGCGCTGTTGTCAAAAATATACAAGCAAGACCAAGACTTCAAGCAAGCCTTATTTTACTATGATAAGTACCACCGACTGCACGACTCATCAAGCCACAACGCCCAAATAGAGGCAATGCGCCGTTTGGAACTCAAACACCAAAACGCGCAAAAAGAACAAGACATCAAGTTGTTGATCCAGGAAAAAGAGATGCAAAAAGCCCGCTTCCAACAAAAACAACATACTATTTACCTGAGCATTATCATATTTTTGGTATTGCTTATTCCCGCTTTGCTCTATTACCGTTATCACCGCAACAAAACCCACACTCGTATATTGTTTGAAGAGAGGAACAAAGTTATTGCATTGCAAAACGAAAAAATTCAAAGTCAAACTTATCACCTGCAACGCAAAAACGAAGAACTGAACACTAAAAACCAAGAACTGACAGACCTCAATCAAGAAAAGAATTTATTGGTAAGTACGCTCGCCCACGATCTTCGCAGTCCTGTAAACCAAGTAAAGGGTTTATTACAACTTACTCAGCTCACGATTAATCCAGCAGACGAAACTGCCAACTATTTGCAAAAAGCCTTACAGTCTACCGATAGACTCAGGGATATGATAGACCGGATTTTGGATTTAAAAGTGTTGGAAGAAAAACAGCTGTCAATGCAGTTAGAAAGTTTGGACTTGCACGATGTACTCACAGAAGTTGTACAAAGTTTTGCCGATGCTGCACAAAAAAAGTCTATCACGCTTTACTTGCCTCCTGCTAGTTTGGATGCCTCTTTTCGGGCATACCTCGATAAAAATTACACCCTCCAGATTTTTGAAAACCTGTTATCAAATGCCATCAAGTTTTCGCCTGCCCACACACAGGTATCTATAGACCTGCAATGGCACCAAAACAAAGTACGTATTACAGTGCAAGATCAGGGACCCGGAATCAGCACTGAAGATCAAACCCGGCTGTTCAGGAAGTTTCAGCAGTTGAGCGCCAGGCCTACCGCTGGCGAAACTTCTATAGGGTTGGGCTTATCTATTGTCAAAAAATTTGTAGATGCTATGCAGGGTGAGATTTGGTGCAAAAGTGCCCCCAACGAAGGCTGTAGTTTTATTGTAGAGTTTGACCGGGAATTGAGTTGAACGACCTTTACACAACAATTGTCCGTTTTTCACTTTGAAGCCTCACCGTAATACCCATTTCGCCATTTTTCTGAGTTGTTCACTGCACAAAAAAAAGCGACCCACTCCACCGCAAAAATCAAATTTTACAATGGAGTGAGTCGCTTACTTCAGCGTTTGTAATCAATTACTTACCCGCCAAAAGTTTGCGGTAACGCGCCATATTTTTAAACAACTTCAGGGCTTCCTGCACTTCTTTGTCGCGCTCAAAAGTGGCTTCGATCTGTCCCTCTTCGAGGTAATAGCGTAGCACAATCTCAAGCTCAAGTTGTTGCTTGATCTCAGCTTTGAAGGTAGTAAGGTCAATGGCTTTGCTTGCCGCCATTTTTTTCTTTACCGACTCTATCTGGGCTTTTATCTTGCTATAGGTTTTCTCTTTTTTGGCTTTTTCGGCCAGTGCCTTGAGCGACTTTTCTACCTTGGTAGTGTAGCTGTACTGCTTGCCTTTGAGCCATTGTACAAAATCTTGATATTCGGCATTGCTCAACTGAAACGCTTTGGCGGGTTTAATTTTTTTATGTTTGCCTACATACGCAGTCACGTAATCAAAAATCAACCCTTGCTCAAGCAATGTAGTAGTAATCAAGGCCAACTTGCGTGCTTTTACTGGCACATCAGGATCTAGTCCTACTCCATCGTATACTGTACGTCCGTTTTTAGTTTTAAAAGGCTTTTTCAACGAATCAGCCATTCTATCATGCAACGCACCTGCGTCGTGATCGCTGTAGTCAATGGCCTGAATACAGCGCCCGCTCGGAATATAATACTTAGCGGTGGTAATTTTTACCTGAGAATTGTAAGACAACGGTCGGGGAATTTGTACCAAGCCTTTGCCAAAACTCCGTTGTCCAATAATGATCCCTCGGTCAGAGTCTTGTAAAAAACCAGCCACAATCTCAGACGCAGAAGCACTACTGCCATTGAGCAACAATACCACCGGAATCTCCAGGTCCATAGCTTCGCCCATTGTTTTGTACCCTCGGTTAAAGTCCTTTACCTTGCCTTTAGTGTTTACAACCTCTACCCCTCTGCCTACAAACATATTGCAAATATTTACTGCTTCTATTACCAGCCCCCCAGGATTACCACGCAGGTCGAGCACCAACTTTTTCATCCCTTCCTTTTTCAGTTTTTTAAACGCTTCTTTTACTTCTTTGGAAGCTGTGCGGGTAAACCCCTGTAATTTGATGTACCCCACTTCATTGGCAAGCATACCCGAATAAGGTACATCCTGTATTTTGATGTTTTGACGGGTCACTTCAAACTTTTTCCGGGTGTTTTCGCCAGGTCGGGCAATCATCAAACTCATTTTGGTGCCTGCCTGCCCTTTAAAAATCTTGTCGATTTCTTTAGTAGATTTGTTCTGAATATTGATGCCGTCTACCTCTACAATTTCGTCCCCTATCTTGAGCCCAGCCTTATAAGCAGGCGATGCTTTGTCATATTTTACAATAATGGTTTTGCCTTTATAAGTACGAGACACTACCCCTATACCCCCATACTGTCCGGTATTTTGGGTGCGGTAATCTTCTATTTCGTCTTCGGGGATATAGTTGGTATAAGGGTCAAGCGACTTGAGCATGCCATCCAAGCCGTTTTTCATCACAGTACTTGGGCTCACATCGTCTACATAGTTTTGGTTAACCTCCCGATATACCTGTGCGTATAACTCCATGCTTTTGGCAATCTCAAAATACTTATCTATGGGTTTGAATGCCAATAAACCAACAAACAGGAACATGGCAGTTATTGCTATATATTTTTTCTTGATGAACTTCTTCATTGCGCTGTCTTTGTTTGATTATATAAACAAGGGAACCTATTTGCGGGCTTTTTTACTGATTGTCAAGGCTTGTTTGTAATCGTTCATATTGCCCAGCAGTTTCAAGGCTGCCTTGAGCTCAGCATCTGCTCTAAACGACACTTTAGTAAGGCCTTTGTTTAAATAGTAACGCGACACAATTTCCAGTTCCAACAAATGCTTGATGTCTTTCTTAAAAGTGCTCAAGTCTTTCTCTTTATTATGCGACACCCTTGTTTTTAGATTGCCTAACTCACCTTTGATTCTACTAAAATATTTTTCGCTTTTCGCTGTTTTTTCCAGCGTTTTCAGGCTTTTTTCTACTTCGGTCACATAATCGTAGTTTTTGTTTTGTAACCAGCGCACAAAAGCTTGGTATTCTGCCTCGGTCAATTTAAACGTTTCGGCTTTTGCAATACTTGAGTTTTTAGAGGCATACAGGTTGGCATAGTCAAACAACAAACCTTTGTCTAGCAGGCTATTTACTATAGGAGCATACACTTTCTCCTTTATTTCAACATCAGGCGCCAAGCCATTGCCATCGTATACTACTCTACCACTTTTGGTTTTAAAAGCTTTTTTCAACGAATCGGCAATTTTATCGGCAGACCCATCAGCGTTGTGTTTGCTATAGTCCAGTGCCTGAATACAACGCCCACTAGGAATGTAATACTTTGCGGTGGTCACTTTCAACCGGGCGTTGTAAGCCAACAAACGAGTAGTTTGTACCAAACCTTTACCAAAGGTATTTTGTCCGATCAGTACTCCCCGGTCGTAGTCTTGTACCACCCCGGCTACAATCTCTGAGGCAGAAGCACTGCGATTGTTTGTAAGCACTACCAAAGGAGTTTTGGTGTCATAAGAGCGGTTCAAAGCCCGGTAAGTCTGATTGATTTCTTTCACTTTGCCCTTAGTACTCACCACCTCTTGGTTGCGTTCAATAAACAAATTGGAAATATTGATGGCTTCGCTCAACAGCCCTCCGGGGTTTCCTCTCAGGTCAAGTACAATTTTCTTGGCGCCTTTGGCTTTCAACTTGTGCAACGCCTTGCGCACCTCACGTGATGCCCCTTGGGTAAAGTCACTCAATTGAATATACCCTACATCTGAGGCTATCATGTCATAAAAAGGTACATTGTCTATTTGTATTGTTTGCCGCTTAAGTGTCATATTCAGGTTACCTTTGCCTACCCTACTTACTTTCAGTTTAATGGCAGTGCGAGGCGCCCCCTTGAGCAACTTGCTTACTTCGGTAGTTGATTTACCTTTAAGTGGTATGCCGTCAATGGCTACTATTTCGTCGCCTACCTTAAGGCCGGCTTTGTGTGCCGGAAAACCCTCATAAGGCATAATCACCAAGGTTTTGCCGTTGCGATTCCCAATAGTAGCTCCTATACCTCCGTATTGTCCAGTAGTCATTGTACGATAATCGGCAAGGTCTTCTTCGGGAATATAGTTGGTATAGGGGTCAAGCGATTTGAGCATGGCATCTACCCCGGTTTTCATGAGTTTGGTGGGATTTATCTCGTCTACATAGTAGGTATTTACTTCCTTGAAAAGGGTGGCAAAAATGTCCAGGTTTTTTTGAATTTCGAAATACTTGTCGTTGGTACTGGGTTTAA
>NZ_AAWS01000076.1 GCF_000169175.1 Microscilla marina ATCC 23134 | reverse complement strand
AATTACCAAATCTGAGCCACCGTTTTCTTTCAAAATGTCTTTTACTTCATCAATAGAAAAATACCGCTCGTAGCCGCATACTTCGCACATACTCCCTTCATGGCTATTCACAGATTCACAATTAAGGCAAGTCCAACGCATAATAATGGTTCATTGTTTAAATTACAGAGTAATTTCAAATTTAAGAAATTTAATCTTTTTTCTTCCTAATACTCAAGCCTTTCCCCCTCAAGCCTCCCACAGTTTTTTCGCCTGTAGCACCTGGTTTTTTGCGTGGCAACGGAGTAGTAGCCTCCTTCCCTCCTGTTTCTTTTTTAGCCAATAAATTTCCTTTTAAACTCAGCCCACTGGTCTTTTTTGCTGTTTTATCGGCTTCAAAAGTTTCTTTGCCCAAATCCATCGTTTTGAGTGTATTAAAAACCTCTCCTATACCAGGGCGCTTATGGTAATTGGTTTGTAGCATGCGGGTAACCAAATTGTTGAGTTTATCTGGCAAATCGGTTGCTGTCAAAACAATTTGTTTGTCAGCAATAGCAGCTATTCCTGCATAAGTATACGCCTCGTGGTCAAATTCAGGCATTTTTCCGGTGAGATACAACGCATACAAAAGCCCCAAAGCAAAAATATCAGACTTGGTAGTCAAGTCGCCAGGGGTTACGGCAGGGTCTTCTTTGATATATAAAGCCAATTCGGGTGAATAAAACGCCATATCACCTACTACATCTTCGGTAATTTCGGGAGGGTGTTCAGAAAAATAACTATTATCAAAATCAATCAATTTTGCCGTATAGCTCCCGGTTTTGCTCCTCTTAATCAAAATGTTGTCAGGCTTCAGGTCACCATGCACTATTTGGGCATTGTGCAATACATTGAGGCTATGGGCAATGGTTTTCAGTATTAGTATACGGTTTGCCAAAGGCAATGAAGCTATTTCGGCAACAGACAACGAAGCTACATCTATCTTTTCGGTCACTTTGTAATACTTGGTTTTATGCCTGAAAAAATCGACCGTAAATACCAGGTTCCCTCCTATGCCGCATTTCTCGTTTACCTCCTGGATTAAACCCTGATGATGCTTTTCAAACTTTTGGCACTCTTTCAGTTTCCGTTGTTTCGACTTTTCGCTCCCTGGCGCATCGGGTGTGGGATACTTGGGCGATAAAAACTCTTTTAAAAAATATACCTTACCACTCTTTTGGGCAAAAGTCCACTTGCTCAACCCACCACCTGCAGTAGTAAAGTTTTGCATTACAACATATCCATTAATATTATCACCTTTGAGCATTTTTATTCTATTAAATTGAATTTGGCACAAAATACAACCAAACCTAGTAAATTTCATTGGTCTACCTGATAATTGTCATTCCTTGAACAAAATAAATACATTAACTTTACTTGCGAAAAATTTCAAAAAGACTTCAATCTTTATTTGCTTTGAGCATGTTTAAAAACTATATTTTCTTGTAAATCAATTAGACAAACTCTTATTTATCTACACACTTAACGTTAATAATTATGAATCGTAAAAAGCTTAAAAATATCGAGCAGTTGCTTGAAAGTTTATCCATAGAATTACATGGTCAGTATACTGAGTATTCTGAAGATATGGTTATCATAACTGTGCCCGTTAATGATGATGAAAGTAAGTTTCAGAGTGTAAAAGGCTATGTCGCTGACCGCAAAACGTCTCAAAATGAAACCGCTCAAATGGTGATGTTAAGCAGTACTGTTTGCACTTTGCACGATCACCCAGAGCTTGACTTTAAAGAGCTGCTCAAGAAAAATTACTATATGATCTACTCTAAACTTACCATTACCGACGAAGATTACCTGGAAGTAGAAGCAGCCACTCGCTATGAATATGCCACTGCCCAGGAGGTAGAAGCAATGATAGAAGAAGTAGCAAGAAAAACGGAGGAACTAAAACAGGAGTTATTAGGAGCAAAAGCAAACTGATAACACTACAAATATATTTTTTATTATAAAAAAGAGCTTTTGGAGAAACCAGGAGCTTTTTTTATTCTACCACCACAAAGTCCAGAAACAATAATTCGTTTTCGGTAAGCTCATAGCGTGCCTCAAAATCAATGTTTGCCGGAGGCGCCAGCAAATACACCACTTGATTACGCCCCGAACGCAAAGAGGAGTGCTCGTCCTGCAGCTGTATCACCAAGTGATTGCTCATAATATTGCGCCCCTCCAGCTTTACCTGCCTTGTCAACTCCAGCAAAAACATATTCAGCCGATCATTGTCTAGTTTGACATAAGCTTTTACTACTGCCTTTTGAGGAAAGCTTGTTGCCAGGATACTATTTGAACGATAGTTTTTGAGTAAAACAGTTTCCCCTATAATATTCATCAAATAAGGGTTTTTGTTGTTATACTCTGCATAAAACGATTCTCTGGTAATGGCATAAGTACCCGCCAAAAGGTCGTGTAAAGTTTGTCGCCCTGGCACTGCAAAAGCAAGACAGTAGTCTAATAATAAAATGCCTCCTACAATGATTGCCAAGGGCTGAGAAAAGTATTGCTTGCCCCAAAATATCACCGTTCGGAAAGCGTCAGGAATAGAGGTAGGATATGCACAGCAGGTAAGTTGTCTACACATAATGAAGAAAAGCAATGAGATAAATACTGGCAATTATATAAGGAAAAGTACGTATCAATGCCTGCCCCAGGCTCACATATTCTTTTTCATGAGTAACTACCTTAATGTCTAAAGTAAGCTTACCCATCGAACCTCCCAGGCGAAACGTAAGGTATACCTGAAAAAACCCAATTAGAAACAACAGGTACAAGCAAAAATATAGAATAGTTTTTTGTTCAAAAGAAATGAGCAGCAAGGCTATAGTTACTGGCACAAAAAAGATAATGTATAAAAATAAGTCCAGTAAAAATGCCCAAAACCTACGCAGTCTGTTTACATATTGTACATTAAAAGCACTTTTAATCATTGTTACCTAAATTTTCTATTCTCAAATATTTCATGAACTTCTCTGGCTTTCAAAATTAATACCTCAAGCAAGTTCAGTAATTATACCACCACAAGACAAGCGTTTACCCGTAATAATTCTCTTTGTATGCTTGCCAAAGCTGTTCCAAAAGCAATCGTTTTTGCTTATAGAGTTTTTCTGTTTCTACGGGCAAAAATCCTTCTTGTTTTTGCAAAAACTGCATACTGGCTTCGGCTTCTTCTACAGGACGCACAAACCGTGCTTGCACATACTTAAACCTTTCATAAAAATAAACTTTCCAGTCTTCCAAAGTTTTCCTGCCCAATGCCAGTACACTCATACTCAGGTCATCTCCAGCAATTGCTCCCATTGCCTCCTCCAGGCACTCTTTCCAGGCTTCTGCATCATATTGGCTGTTCATAAGTGCTTGCAACAACAAATACTCAAAATGTGCCGGAGATTTTACAAAACCAAAACAACCATCAGTGGCGGTAATTAATATGACTGGTTCTTTGACCAAAACAGTGCTTTGATTAATTGAATACTTACCATCGGCATGTATACAATTAGAAATGGTAGCATCCATCAGTAGATTCTCAAGTGCATCAGGTGTTCCGTTCAAATCATCGTTTGACAATTGGCACAACCCATTGGCAGTAAGTGCGTAACAACGTGAATCGCCCGCCCAAAATGAAGTCACCTTTAACTGCTGGTGGGTATCAGAAGTATAATAAAGCCCTGCAAGTGTGGTAGGCAACCGCTTGATTAGTTTACTTCTCAATTTAGAAGGATTTTGGTCAATTTGGTCCACTTTATCAGCAAACCCTTTCAACAAGTCAGTTTTCAACCCTGCAATAAAATCTTTTTCTACTTCTTCTCCGGTAGATATTGTAGCAAAAAAATGTTCAGTAATTTGTTTGGCTAAACGAGACGCCAGATAAGCCCCGGTATGCGCTACTGTTTTGCCTTGGTTATCTTGGTAAGTATACAGTTTACTTCCAGCTCCCCCCAGACCATCATACACTACCAACACCCCTTGCGTATAGTCATCGTTAACAAGCAATGTAGGTACAGCATCTTCCCCTTTACCGGGTCTTTTTTCTGTCCAAATAGTAAAATGCATAAACTCCATAAAAATAATAGCAAAACAGCTTTAACCATAAAATATAGCTGTATAACAACCTGTTTCTTATAATTCAATTTTGATAAGGCATTAACAGGTAAATAAAGAAACAATTCGCCAATTAATCAAGGAAGAAAAGCGAAATCAAAGATGATTACTGCTCCCGATAGTCTACCGAGGTAATATTGCCCGATTCATCTACAATATTGGTTTCTTTGCCAGGTATTATGTCAGTGTTATGCGCCGATACAGCCACCCAACCCAACGATTGACGATATGCTACAAAACTAATTACATTTTGACGGCTTTGGGGTTGGGTAATGTCCGCATGGGCAGTTTGTCCGGTCAATTTCATACGTGCTTGTACCAAAGCTACCTCTGGCGTCACAAGCTTTATTTTTACTTTTCGCAACTCTACAATAGATTGGTTAAAAATAGTTTTTAACCCGTAGTCGTGGGCTTTCCAAATAGCTTGACGGTTGTGCCACCAAAGCCCTACTACATTTACAAACTCGGCATCTTCGACAAACAAATTGGCAAGCGCCACTGCATCACGATCGTTAAATGCTTGCACAAATAAAACCACAATGTCTTCAGGGTTAGAGGTATAGGTTTGTTGAAACATAGTATTAGTATTCATCTTGTGTTTATCTTTAAGAAATCATCACGGCTTTTTTTATAAGTCACATAGCCGCAAAAAAACTCAGCAAGCCTGCTAAAATAGGTTCTAATCTTTATTTTTTTTAATATTAAGCACTGAGTCATCATTAAACTGACCAAACAAGTTAAGCATAATTAGTCTACTATGAGCGAGCGATCTCTATTTGTAGCTAATTGTTTATTGCTTAGAAGCCTTGACAAGGTTCTAGCGACTAGGCTCTAGGTGCTAGGTACACCCTGTTCCAGATATAGCTATCAAGTTTGTAAAATGTTTACTTTCAATCATTTACAATTTTGATAGTTAGAAGTTTTTATATTCTTAAAATGTTTTAATATGCTCATCAGAAAAGCTACTCAAGAAGACCATGATGCCGTATGGGATATCATACGCCAGGTAATAGCCAAAGGCGATACCTATGTTTTTGCCCCCAACTCTCATAAAGAAAAAATGCTCAATTATTGGTGCGCGCCCAATAAACATACTTACGTGGCAGTAGTAGATGAAAAGGTTGCGGGTACTTTTGTGATTGCCGATAATTTTCCGGATTTGGGAGCACACGTGGCCAATGCTGGCTATATGACCTTGCCTGGCATGACAGGTAAGGGTTTGGGAACTGCTATGGGCAAGTTTTCGTTAGAGGAAGCAAAAAAACTAGGGTATAAAGCAATGCAGTTTAATTTAGTAGTAAAAAGCAATGAGCGAGCAGTAAAGTTGTGGCAAAAGTTGGGGTTTCAAATTATAGGAGAGATTCCGAAAGCCTTCCAACATCAAACAGACGGGCTTACCAACGCTTATATCATGTGGCAAGCACTTTAAACAAACAAGCGTCAGGCTAAAACTAAAGTTGAGTGCCTCAGTCAATTTTAAGCCCTACTACCAATATATCATCAGTTTGGCGAATGCCCCCTTTCCAATTGTCTAGCTCTATTTGTAAGTTTTCCTCTTGTTCTTCCACCGTTAACGGGCTTATTTTTAGCAATAAATTACGGAAGTTTTTCTTAAGGAACTTCCCACCCATTTCTTTGCTAAACTGGTCTTGAAAACCGTCTGAAGACAAGTATAAAGTATCACCAGGCTGAAGTTGCAAATCAAAATCTTCAAACTGCTTAGCGGTTTTATATTGATGCGAACCTCCAATAGGAAAAATAGATCCTTTTACCTGATGAAACTCTCCATCTCTTACATAATATAGTGGAGTTTTGGCACCCGCAAACTGTAGTGACTTATCTCTTTCATTGATTACCAGAATGGCCATATCCATTCCATCGTTTACTTTTGAACCACTTTGCGACTGTAGGGTTTCGTTGAGCTTCCCGTCTAAAGTATACAAAATATCTTTAGGGCTTACGTAATCTTTATACTTGATAATCTCATGAATAATACTGCTCGCCAAAATAGTCATAAATGCTCCAGGCACTCCATGTCCGGTACAATCGGCCACCATCAACACCTGATAATCTTCGCCTTTGAAGTGTTTTTTGCCAAACCAGTAAAAGTCTCCACTTACTATGTCGCGGGGGCGAAAAAATATAAAGTGCTTGGGAAAATCTTGAGTCACATAAGTATCGTGGGGTAGCATTGCCGATTGAATACGTTTGGCATAATTGATACTTTCGGTAATGTCTGAGTTTTTCTTTTCCAACTCAATATTCATTTTGTTGAGTTGTTCATTGGTCAAGTCCAGTTCCTCTATGGTTTGGTTAAGCTCTTCGTTGGTTTCTACTAACTTTGCAGTGCGTTCTTTTACTTTTCTGTCTAACTTTTCGTTTTCTTTCTCTTTCATTTGTAGCATTTCTGCTGACAACTTTTCGCGTTCAGCTTTAAAAATATTGTATTTGTCACCCAATGCCATCGAGAGCAATACAATTTCTATTACTGCTGATACTTCGGTAGAGTGCCAAACGACCGAACTTTCGGGCAACAGTCCAAAGTCTTTGAAAGCATGCAGCAAGATACCAAACGTGTACACTATCCAGGCTATAGTAAAATAACGTGAAGACAAGTTACCTTTGCGCCAAGCTACTACCCCTGACGAGATCAATAAAATAGAGTTTAGCAAAATAGTGTACCCAATGAACTCAATAGAAGTACGGAAAGGCAAAACAAACACCAATATCATCAACACTACCCCTAATACAATGGTTGCTTGCATTGCTTTGTATAACCCGCGGGAATATTCTCTGATATTGAGAAAAAATATGGCAAATAGCACAGACCCTGTAGTCATCACTGCCATACCAAACGGAATTACCTGATTTGCCCAATAAGTACTGTTTGGCCATATATACTGATAGGTATGTCCGCTGTCGGAAGGGTAAAATAATAGTGACCCTATCACAAACATGATATAAAATAAATAGCTTAAATCATTGAGAGAGATATATAGGAAGAAGCTGTGCGCTAAAATCAAAATTAAAACTCCATAGAGCAAGCCGTATACAACATCTGACCAGGACGACTCTTTGTAAAACTGAGACCTCGCGTGTATTTTAAGAGGAATCTGAATAGTACCTGTTCCCCATACCCTTAAATAAACTCGTTGTTTTTTGACTTTACTAAAATCAAGTGGAAACACAAAGTTGCGATTAAATATAGGACGCGAGTCAAAAGCTCTTCGATCTCCTGTATTAATCACTTTCCATTTTTTAGTTTGTTGGTCAAACGAGTAAAAATCAATATAGTCAAGGGTTGGATAAGCATACTCTAACAACCAATCAGGGCTTTTAGACAGGTTTTTTATCTCGATCATTACCCAAAAATAAGCGTCAGAATGCCCTTTGATAATATTTTGGTGATGAGATAAAGTAAAATGTTGATCAAACTTACCACTGGCTACTTGATTGATATCAATAGTAGCATCAGTAGTTTTAAAAATAAAGGTTTGGGTTCCTATAGAGTAAGAGTGTACATTATCTTTCAATACTACCTGCCTGTTGCCTTGAGCAATGGCGGTAAACTGTATCAAAGTGTTACAGAGGAAAGCAAACAAAATAAAAAACAAACAGTTTCTTAAACACATGCCAACGGTTTTAAAACTTTTTTGAATTAATCACAATTTTTGTGCTGATATGAATTGAATGTTCCCTCTTTATGAATATGCCTGTTGTAAATTATCATATACGGGTATCTAAACAATATTGCCTGTAGTTTTTAGACAATATTACTTAAAAAATATTACGAAGTAAATAAAGTTTATCTGCACTTTCAAATATTGGTCAAATTTCAAAAATATTTGGCTCTATTTCTAAAGAACCACTGCGGTATTTTACCCTAATACAAACATTCAACTATACTTTTGATGTTTTCACTGGTTAGTAGCCTGCTTTTAACCAAAACATTACATGCCATTGCTTTTTTTACTTCACACAAACCCACAGTTTACCGTTTCATGAATTATATATTGTATAGATTAGTGTAAATATTGGGTGAAGCGGTCACCAAACAATGTTGGTACTACTTCACCTAAAAAACCTTTTCAAGACATTGCCCACAATAACAAATACATTTTTTATAGCTCAAAGGATAGCCTGTGTATGGGTGTTTTTGGTAAGCTTTGGTTTGCCCCAGCTCACTCAAGCCCAAGCTGTTCCTTTATTATTCAAAATTGATCAGTTTAAACAAAGCTATTTACTTGATAGCACTACACAAATATTGGAAGATTCACTGAACCTTTTCACTATTGAACAAACAAGCAATGTAGATTTTCAAACAAAATTTAAAGCCTTATCCAGTGCTCCTCCTACCAACGCCCGTAGTGTCTATTGGCTTAGGATTTCATTACACAATAACTTGCCCAGAGATACAGAATGGATATTACATGTTGGCTATACCAACAGAGCCACATTGTATGTATCAAGCCCAAGAAAGAAAAACAACCAATGGCAACCTCAATACAGCGGTAAATTTGTTACCCAAAACCAAAAACAAATCAAAGAAGGAAGACATAGTCAGTTTGGTATATTTTTGCCTAAAGGAGCTACTCGCATCTGTTATATAAAAATACACAGTATAGACGCTCGTATGCCTAAAATAGCCCCCAAACTTTATAGCTATTATCACTGGCACCAACACATTGCCCACCGCAACCTTATCCAAGGTTTTTTTCAAGGTTTTTTATGGCTACTGGCCATTTATTACACCTTTGTATACTTTGTAATGAAAGACAAGCTCTACCTTTATTACTCTGGATATATTATAGGCATCGCCATCTATTTTCTCGCTATTTCAGGGTTATTGATAGAAAATATTTTCAGCAAAGCCCCTATACTCAATGAGTTTGCCTGGTATTTTTCGGCTCAACTCACGATGATTATATACCTTCAGTTATTTCGTAAGTTTTTACTCACCCAAACATTTACCCCTTGGTGGGATCAAATACTTGTATGGTGGATAAAAGCCCGCCTGATATTATTGCCTGCGGGGTGTATTACTATGTTGGTATCATTTAACCTTACCCGTACCAACTGGCTCATTATCAGCAGTGTGTTGACAGACATTCTACTTACTATCCTTGTATTAGGTCAGCTTTACAAACACAGAACTCGATTTACCAACTTTTTTGTAGCAGGCATGCTATTTTTTATGATGGGCACAGGCATTACCATAGGGTGGTTTATTCAAGACACCTCGTCTCCAGTACAACCACACTTTATTCAAATAGGGATATGTCTGCAGTTGTTTTCTTATGCCATAGGCTTAGGAGTACGCTTTCGCCACAACGAAATACAAAAACGTTATCATCAAAAAATTCTTATTGCAGAGCTACAAACCCACCAAGAGATTGCAAGACAGATAAATACAGAACTGGAAAACAAGGTAGAAAAACGTACCAAGGAGGTGGCAAGTAAAAACACCCGACTAGAGGCACAAAATAAAGTACTGGTGACCCAAAAAGACCGACTGGAAGCGCTTAATAGCATCAAAGCCAAGTTGTTTTCTATCATTTCACACGATTTACGCAGCCCTATTAATTCTATTCAAGGAGTATTACACCTTATGAACTCTGACGACCTATCATCGCAAGAGGTAAAATCATTGTCAAACAAGCTCAACAACCAAGTACAGATCACCCAAAACCTGCTAGATAACTTATTGTATTGGTCAAAGTTACAAATGCAAGGAATCAACGTAAATTATACTAAAGTGAACTTGTTCCAATTGGCAGAAAACACCCTACACTTGTTTGATACATCTAACAGTAAAAAACTAAAACTGCATAATGTAGTTCAAGAAGATGCTTATGCCTGGGCTGACGCCAACATGGTGGCATTGATTATAAGAAACCTGATAGCCAACGCTGTAAAGTTTACTCCTTATGGTGGAAGTATCACAGTAAAAGTGTGTAGTAACGACCAAGACTACCTCAAGGTATCGATCAATGACACTGGAGTAGGCATTGCTGCTGACAACATTCCACTGATATTTGACCAGGCAGCTCATTTTAGTACGCCTGGTACCGCCCAGGAAAAAGGAACAGGTTTGGGTTTAATGCTTTGTCAGGAGTTTGTAGAAAAAAACCACGGCAAGATATGGGTAGAAAGTACCTTAGGGGAAGGCAGCAGTTTTATATTTACCCTACCCAAACGTCCCCTCAATATATAAAGTCAAGTTTGACCACTCATGAAACCAATCCAACTGGCTTATTGCATAAAAATAGTCCTCTACGAAACCTTTTCTCTTGAGTTCCGTAACAAACTACATATTCTTCCTAAAAAGAAGTTTTATAAAAAAAATACAAAATCACTTGGAAGTTAAAAAACTCCACCGTACATTTGTAACATAATGAAAACAATGACAACGACATATTGCCAACTCTCACTCTTACAATCACTGAGTTATTTCTTTTTAGGAAATAGCAGGGGATTTCTTTGGGAATGATTGAAAAGCAATATTCAATAATATACCGAAGCCCCTGACAAAATCAGGGGCTTTTTTTATGCTTTACAAAATCACTAAAAATGAGCTATATAGCTATTAATCAAATGTTTAACAGTAAAACACTCCCTTAGTTACAGTTATAATATATCTAAGGTATAGTTTAAACTATTACCAGGTGCGATGGCTGAGCGGTTGAAAGCACAGGTCTGCAAAACTTGTTTATCGTCGTGGGTTCGAATCCCACTCGCACCTCAAAACAAACACTAAATAATTGTTTTAGCTACTCAATTGTAGTACTAAAACAAAACAGGAAAGCTGTACTCATATATTAAAATAGTACAATTTAAAACAAAGCCGATGTGGTGGAATTGGCAGACACGGCAGTCTCAGACTCTGTCGCCTTTTGGCATTGGGGGTTCGAATCCCTCCATCGGCACTATAAGTACAATGGTAACGTGATGGAACTGGTATACATGACAGACTTAAAATCTGTTGCTAAAATCGGCATGAGGGTTCGAATCCCTCCGTTACTACTCAATACGCTTCATTCTGTTTTAAGGCTTGGAGCAATAAATACCCGTGTAGCCCAATAGGCAGAGGCACTTGATTTAGGATCAGGGTAGTGAAGGTTCGAGTCCTTTCATGGGTACTGAGTTGGAAGTGCTAAGCGGGCATGCCTGTGAGCACAAAGGGTTTGCATGGTTTGTTGGTTACAAACCCTTTATATATATCAACACAAAATACCAATGTGGCGGAACTGGTTTACGCAGCGGTCTTAGAAACCGTAGCCCTAGGGCTTGGGGGTTCGAATCCCTCCATTGGTACCAAATATTGAAAAATGCCCGTGTAGCCCAATAGGCAGAGGCGCTTGATTCAAAATCAGGTCAGTGAAGGTTCGAGTCCTTCCATGGGTACAAGTTTATTTTAAACAAATACATTTTAAGACAACATGAAACAACACTCTTACATATCATTTTATCAATCATCACAACAGTTTAGTTATTATTCATTTAGTAGTAACGATCCAGGAGGAGTATGTACGTATTAAAACACGCACATACTGATGTGTAAGTCAAACACGCACTAAGCCTCTTGGATGTAAAATCTAAGAGGCTTTTTTGATTGCCCCGCAGAGGCATTCTACGCTTATGAGGGTAACCAAATATAGAGAGTAAAGAAGTCAGGTGGCTTCCATTGTTTGCTAAACAGTTGATTCTACATAGTGGAAGATGGTTCGAGCCCATTGCTCTCTACTATTTGTTTGGAGGTGCGCCAACGCTGGAGAGTTGGGCTGCTCTGTAAAAGCACTGCTTAGGCTGAGTAGGTTCGAATCCTACCACCTCCACTTTTTTGGAGATAATCCGGTTGGATGAGGGAGCTGGTTGGAAACCAGTTGTACTCCTATTATGGGGTATTGGGGGTTCGAATCCCTCTGTCTCCGCTTTTTGTGAATGTAGCTTAGTAACGTGCTCAAAATAAGTTTCTGGTTTTTAGGGCAAATACGCACAACTGACTGAGGCATTTAGCCTTTGGCAGAGCTCGGCAAAGCGAAGCTTTAGCCATCGGTTTTTGCGCTCGTAGCAGCGCTACGGGCAATAAAAATAACGAAAGGCAGTGAAGCGGATTTATTCTAAATCGGACAGTTATTGTTGAGGGCTACGCCCGAAATCCCGTTTACGGGGCGAACACGTTACTTAACGGCAAAGCGCCTGCTTGAAAACCAGGAGATACGTTTGGTTCAACTCCCGTCGTTCACACAATCTCAACGACCTGTCGTCCAATTGGTTAGGATACCTGACTTTGACTCAGGTGATAAAGGTTCAAGTCCTTTCAGGTCGTTTTTTTGCGGATGTGACTTAAAGGTAAAGTGTCAGGTTGAAGCCCTGAAGATGAAGGTTCGAGTCCTTCCATTCGCACCAATATACAGAGAGTTACCCAAGTGGTGAAGGGGACAGGTTGCTACCTTGTTAGGTCAGGTTTGACGCGGGGGTTCGAATCCCTCACTCTCTGCTTTTTTTTGACACAGTTGAGCAATTGGTTGGCTCGCCTGACTGTAAATCAGGTCTTATGATAAGCTTGCAGGTTCGAGTCCTGCCTGTGTCACTTTTTTTGTTACGGAGATAACCCGGTTGGATCAGGAGCTTGTCTTGAAAACAAGTAATACCATCACAAGGTATTGGGGGTTCGAATCCCTCTGTCTCCGCTTTTTGTGAATGTAGCTTAACGGCAAAGCGCCTGCTTGAAAACCAGGAGATACGTTTGGTTCAACTCCCGTCGTTCACACAATCTCAACGACCTGTCGTCCAATTGGTTAGGATACTTGACTTTGACTCAGGTGATAAAGGTTCAAGTCCTTTCAGGTCGTTTTTTTGCGGATGTGACTTAAAGGTAAAGTGTCAGGTTGAAGCCCTGAAGATGAAGGTTCGAGTCCTTCCATTCGCACCAATATACAGAGAGTTACCCAAGTGGTGAAGGGGACAGGTTGCTACCTTGTTAGGTCAGGTTTGACGCGGGGGTTCGAATCCCTCACTCTCTGCTTTTTTTGACACAGTTGAGCAATTGGTTGGCTCGCCTGACTGTAAATCAGGTCTTATGATAAGCTTGCAGGTTCAAGTCCTGCCTGTGTCACTTTTTTTGTTACGGAGATAACCCGGTTGGATCAGGAGCTTGTCTTGAAAACAAGTAATACCATCACAAGGTATTGGGGGTTCGAATCCCTCTGTCTCCGCTTTTTATAAAAAAGTTTTACTTTTTAAAAACTGTGCTTCACTAGCAAAAAACCACCCTTAAAAATCAGAAAATATTTATAATATATATGTTTTTTCGTGTAATTATTACGTAGTTTAACTTAACTATCAACAATATATCTTTCTTCTACTTTTATCCGTTTTTAGTAAAACTGCATTTGAGCTTGTTTAGCATGATTCCTGGTGAATATTGTGTTCAGATGCGTTACAACGAGCTTTAGCTAATTTATAAATCTTCCGAATCAACTTTGGAGGACTCATCCTTTTGACTAATTTTAAACAAGCTCTTAGTTTTAAAATAAGGGAAAGTAAATGCAAAAAATCTGGAAATACCTTGTAGTACTCATCATAAACACCCACTCCCTTTGGGCACAAACCCCTCCACAGATTACGCTCCAACGAATAGACAGTTTAACAAAGCAACTTAACACACCTAAAAACCACCATTACCAATTTATAAGAGTTATAGAAAGAACGATCAGAGGTTTAGACTCTGCCAGTATATTAAAAATAGGTAACAAAGTGGCTTCACTTCTACAACAGCACCCTCGCCCCATATTTCGCGTCATGTCTCCAGCATTGATGGCCTACTTGTATGATGCTACTCAAAATCGTACACTGGCCATAGAAAAGATGCAAGAAGCCATCGCATTGGCTCAAACAAAATCTACAAAAACGGTATTAGCAGAGCTCTACCGCGATTTTGGGCATTTGCAAAATGCTGCCAATGACGGAAACTCAATTAACAGTTTTTTTGCCTCTTACGAACTTTTTCTTGCACTTGGGCAAAAGGCAAAGGCAGTAAAATCACTTTACAGCGTAGCAACTACTCAGTATGGCTCTGATGTACCTATAAACAAAAAAATAGAAAGTTTTCGGGAGGTAATCAAACAAGAAAAATACTGCCAGGATAGTTTACCTCACCGTATGCTCATCAACTCATACAATGCCATTGGAATGTTGTATTTTAGGCAACAAAAGTATAAAAAGGCTGAAAAGGAGCTTCAGATTGCACTCAAAATCTCTGAAGCCAAAAAAGATTCGGCCTGGATTGGCATTCTAAGTGGAAACTTTTCGCTGCTCTATCGCGAAAACAAAGAATATTATAAAGCCCTAAAATACCTTAAGACAGACCTAAGTCTCAGTAAAAAAAACAAAGAACGCCTGAGTTTGGCCTATGTATACATTAGTTTTGGTGATATTTACCGGATATTACAAAAGTACACCAAAGCAAAAGCTTACTACGACAGCGCCAGAGTAGAGAGTATTCACAATCGCTTTACCCACAAAAAGTCTAGTGTGCTACAAGAGCCCTTACAAATGAGCTACTATGGATTAGCGCGCTTATTTGCTGCTCAACATAGTTATAAACAAGCCTACAGATACCGAGACCTTGCGGCTAAACTAAGCGATACCATTACTCAAAGAAAACTACAAAGCAAAGTAAATCAAGTGCAAGCCGCCTATAATATAGAAAAAAAACAAAAGGAGGTGTTGCTGCTTACTAAGAAAAACGACCTAAAAGAGGCTACCATCCAGCGACAAAACCTAATTAACATCGCAATAGGCATAGTATTGTTTTTTACCTTGGTGCTTGCTATAGTATTGTACATCAGCAACAAGGAAAGAAAAAAAAATAATAAGATACTTAGGCAGCAGCAGGATGAAATTGTCACTCAAAACGAAGAACTGGTACAACAAAGAGAAGAGATACTTGCTCAACAAAGCTTTGTTACCAGCCAAAACCAAGAGCTTTCCTTCAAAAATCAACAAATTAAAAGTAGCATTAACTCGGCGTTACATATTCAAAAAGCAATTTTGCCTTACCAACAAAAGCTGCGTAATTTATTGTCCGACTACTTTGTGATATACCGCCCAAAAGATGTAGTATCAGGCGATTTTTATTGGATAAACAAAGTAAAAGACAAGACTATTTTAATAGCCGCTGATTGTACCGGACATGGCATACCAGGCGCCTTTATGTCGTTAATTTGCCACACCTTATTTGACAAAATTATTCGCACCTGCCATATTACCGACTCGGCAGAAATACTAGAAAAAGCTCAAAACGAAATACGGGATTTACTCAGGCAACAAGAGTTGGGTTATGCCAATGGGATGGATGTTTGTCTGGTGGTATTAGAAAGCCTCAAAGATAATGTTAAAATACAGTTTACGGGTGCCAGACGTCCTTTGTATGTAATAAAACACGGATGCCCAACAATAGAAGAGTTGCGTGGTGATCGCATGTCTATTGGGGGTAGGGAACGACGTAACCAAGTAAAGTTTAGTAGTCAACAACTCATACTTAAAACGGGTAGTTTGCTGTACCTTAGCTCTGATGGCTACGCCGACCAAAACAATATAAACAGGAGGCCCTATACAACCAACCAACTGAAAACAACCCTGGAGAGTGTCAAAGACCATTCTATGACAAAGCAAAAAGAAATACTTGAGGCAAAATTGCAAACCCACATGCGAGGTACAGACCAACGTGACGACATTATGCTGATAGGAGTAAAACTAGGATAAGGTGCTTGTTTATGGCAACATTTTTTATTATTATAGCATATACATTTTAACCCAACCTTTGTGTAAATGGTCTGATTTATGCCTCTAGCTATATAAACTTAAAATATTGATATACAGCAGTTTGTTAAGTTAACTATTTACTAAATCACCCCTGTAAATGTCTATGAAAAAAGTAACAACATGTATCTTTTTTTTATTCACAATCTCCCTTGCTGTTTTTGCTCAAAAATCACCCCCTGACAACATCATACAACGCATAGAAGATTTTGCAAAAAAGCCAACACCTACAAAAGCCCCTAAAACATCACTTGGCGACCTATTGGCAAAATTGAAAGATGTTCAAAAAAAAGAAGACTCTGCTGTAGCCTTTTCCAACGCAAAAGACATTGCTCAACTCACCAAAAAATACACCTCAACTGAATTACAAGCAGTGAGTAATGCATCACTCGCTTATGCTTATGCTTTTGGAGGCAAAAACTCTATAAAAGCCTTTGAGTTAATGAAGCAGGCAATTGCCAAGGCAGGCAAACGACAAAGAAAAGACATACAAGGCTATTTGTACCATGAATTGGCACATTTACAAAGTGACTTTAAAAACGATGACGCTATCAAAAGTTTTCTCAAAGCGCACGACCTATTTCTAGAAATTAAAAAAAATACAGCAGCAGCCAGGTCATTATATCAGGCGGGAATCATGCAATATGGCAGTGACTTAGGGCTGGACATTAAAATTAAAACTTTCCGGGAGGTAATTAAGCTGGGGGGCGACTCTCTACACCACCGTAATATTATCGACTCGCACACGGCAATAGCCATGATGCACATTGGAGAAAAAAAATACAACGAAGCAGAAAAAGAGCTCAGCAAGGCAATGGAAATATCTGTAGAGAAAAAAGACTCTGCCTGGATCGGAATTTTAAGTGGTAACTTTGCTCAAATATACGAAGTAAAAAAAGAGTATGACAAAGCCTTAAAGTATTTGAAGGTAGACTTACATCTAAGTAAAAAACACAAGGAAAGAAGCAGTGTAGTATTGGTATATACCAGTATAGGCGACGTATATTTTGCCAAAAAAAAATACAATCTCTCACAGGCTTACTATGATAGCAGTGTGGTGCACAGTAAGGTAGATTATTACAGAGATGTAGGTAAAAAAGACATTTTTTACCCTGGTTTGCTGAGGGCTTACCGAGGCCTGGCAAAGTTAAACGCAGCAAAAAAGAAGTTTGAACAAGCCTATGAGTATCGAACCCTGGCTGGTATTATGCGCGATACCCTCAACCGTCGCAGGTTACGCAGTAAAGTCAATCAAATACAATCGGCTTATAATTTAGATAAAAAGCAAAAAGAGGTACTGCTCCTTACCAAAGAAAATGACCTTAAAGAAGCCACTATCCAACGTCAAAACCTTTTTAACATTGCAGTAGGTATAGGGTTGTTTTTAGTACTGGTACTTGCCATAGTACTTTACAGAAGTGCTCAAATACGAAAAAAGAAAAATAGCTTGCTCAAGGAGCAGCAAAACGAAATTATGACTCAAAACGAGGAGTTGTTTCAACAACAAGAAGAGATTTTAGCCCAACAGGAGTTTGTGGAAAACCAAAATAAAGAATTATCGCGCAAAAATCTCATGATCAACCAAAGCATCAACTCTGCCCAACTCATCCAAGAAGCAATTCTACCTTATGAATCTAAGCTTAACAGCCTTCTTAAAGACTATTTTATTTTTTATCGCCCCAAAGACATTGTATCAGGTGATTTTTACTGGCTTAACAAAATAGAGCATAAAACTATCTTAATTGCCGCTGATTGTACCGGACACGGAGTTCCAGGAGCTTTTATGTCGCTTATATCCAACACATTGTTTGATAAAATTGTGCGCGTATGGGGGATTACAGAAGCCAGTGAGATTTTAAAAAAGGCGCAAAGCGAAATTAGAATATTGCTCAGACAACAAGAGTTAGGCTATGCCAACGGAATGGATGTGTGTCTGGTAGTGATGAAGGATACCCCTCAAGGTCAGGTAAAGGTACAATTTGCAGGAGCAAAACGCCCCTTGTACTATATAAAAAATGGCGAAAGTACACTACAGGAAATAAGAGGTACCCGAATGTCTATAGGAGGACGTGAGCGTAAAGACAGGCCATCGTTTACCCAAACAGAACTATTGCTTGATAAAGGCAGTATTTTATACTTAGGGTCAGATGGCTATGCCGATCAAAACAATCAGAAACGTAAAGCTTTTGCGGTTAGAAACCTAAAGTTATTGTTAGAAAAAATATCAGCCCAGTCAATGCCAGAGCAAAAACAAATATTGAATAAAACTCTAGATGCCCACATGAAGGGTACAGAACAACGCGATGATATTATGCTGATAGGTGTAAAGCTGTCATAATATATATACCCTACACTTTCATTGTTTTTTTACACTATAAAGCCTGCATATTGAAGGATAAAGCATCAAAATTATCCTGATAGTATAGTCCGTCTTCCATCATACTGCTATCGTTGGGTTTTGCGTACCAATTTACCTGCACGTCTACATTTTCACGTTCGGCATAATCTTCCAGCATCTCAAGTATATGAAATATGGCTTGTGATGAACTTGTATTGAAATACAATAAGCGAAAATTTAACGTGATAGGGCGTTGGTTAACTTTTAGATAATCGCTGAGCCACTTTAGTAAAGCTTGGTAAAACACAAAAGCGTCTTCACTGTAGGACTCTCCGGCAATATCAAATATGTTGGTATCTGTATTGAACGAAATATAAGGGGTATATTTTTCTTGCGTGATAATCAAACTTTTCACTGTGTGTAAATATATAAATTAGTAGTTTAATAATATATTTTCAGACCTCTATCCCTCTCAAGTCAAAGATGATAGTTGCATGGTTTGGATAAAACCCTTTTTCTAACTTAAAAAAAAATGATCAAAAGTATGCTTTAAACTGCTTTTTTTTCTATTTTTCTTTCCCTCAAAAACTTATATACCCCTTTCCAAATGTCCTCCATTTGCTTCAGTCATCTATTGTCAGTGCTTTTACTAAAGGGTGCCTTCATATTTTGTTTTTTTAGCTTCACACAAGAAATCAATCGCATTTTTTTCAAAACAAAGAAGGTATTTACAGACAAGCCACGCTTATGTAAGCTAAGTTGGTGTATGTTAAGGTGGGTATTATACATGAAGGTCTTAACGCAATCGAGTGTCCACAAACGGCATTGCAGATATCTAATAAATAGAAAAGGAGATAAAAAAAAGATAAGCACGCACCTATGATGCGTGCTGGTTTGTATAAGAATGTTGCTGTAAGAATAGAGCATACTTGATAAAACAAACTTATATAAGTTGTTCTACCAATATATTAAAACTCAAAGCCCCAAAATCTTCCTGAAAATCTTCTCCGTCTTCTACCATGTCCATGTCGTGGGCACTGGCATACCAGTTTATCACAATAGGTATATTGTAATTGCTGGCATGGTTATTTAACATTTCCAGCATTTCAAAAATTAGTTGAGAAGAGCTGGTGTTAAAATAACTTAGGCGGAAGTCAAGACTTAAGGGTGTTGGGTTGGCCTTCACGTATTTATCGAGCCATTCTATATTGGCTGATAAAATGGGCGGTTTCTTCACTGAATGATTCTCCAACAATTTCCAGGTTATTGGTTGCTTTGTCAAAGAATACTTTGGGAGTGGAATCCCCCTTTTCAATCAATAAATCATTCATGATGTCACTTTGCTATTCTGGTTATGTAATATCATAAAGATACATGCAAAAGTTCAATTCATCAACTTTGATTTAAACAAAACTAGTAAAATCCTCGATAAAAAGTGATTATTTTAAGTTAGATATAATGATAGAAAAGGGCGATGTCCTTCTTTAGACCAAATGCTGTGATAGAATATTGAACGATAAATGATCAAAACTATCTTTATAATTCTCCCCATCCTCTATGATGTCTACATCCTTGACATTGGTGTACCAATTGACTATTACTTTGGTGTTTTTATGAATCACGTGTTCTTCTAATAACTCCAAAATCTCAAAAAATGCCCGTGATGACCTTGTATTAAAGTATTTTAGTTTGAAATTGAGTGTAACGCTTTTTTTGTTAGTGGCAAGATAGCTTTTGAGCCATTTAGTAATAGGTTGGTAAAACGTGTCAGAATCATCGCTGTAAGATTCTCCTTCAATGTTAAAAACTCTGGTGTTTACATCAAATGATACGTAAGGTGTGTATTTTTCCCTCTTTATTAATAAACTGTCCATTTTAATATAGTGAAGTTAGTTAAGCATAAATACATCTAAATTGGAATGCACTGAATTTTGTATTCAAGCCAATAATCTTGAGCTGCTTCACAGTCTGCATTTCTGGTATAGTATGTTGTGTATCCCTCAATACCTTAGAGTAATGAAGCTTAAGTTAATATTGTTAATTATTGATTGATCATTCCAGTATCAAATTTAGCATATATAATGCTACATTTGAATTTAACTAGTATAAATAGTGAGGAAAGTTGATATAAAATTGATATTAAAAGTTTTTATTGCATTATCCAAATAATATTTTGAATACTACCCTATTTTTTGGTTAATACCTTCGCCAGGTTTTGGTTAAACTCATCGTACCGCCACAGATCGGCATGTTTGCCATCAGGCACACTAAACAGTAGATCATCCTTCTTAAAAAAGCGGGCCAGTTTCTGGCTCGATTCGTAGTAGATCAGTTCGTCGAGCTGCCCATGAAACAAATATACAGGCGACTTGACCTGGGGTAAGTATAAATCGGTACGCAGATGATACTTAAGTACAATAGTATAAGGAAACCAAGGGATATTGTATTGTTTGCCCAAGTGTTGCACCAAATCAATAAAACTATAATAAGGCGTTTCTAATATCAGCATTTTGGGCATATTGTGTGCTGCCACAAAGGCAGCCAAACCACTCCCAAGCGAACGCCCGTATATGACCACTTTGTTTTCGGGATATTCTTTCAACAACTGTTGGTACACATATTCTGCATCTTTTAGTAAAGTTTGTTCATTTACTTCCCCCCTGCTTTTACCATATATTCTATAATCAAACACCAGCACATCGTAGCCATACTGGGTAAATCGGCGAGCTATTCTGCCCCAGTTACGCAAACTCCCTGTATTGCCGTGTAAATAATAGATAAGCCCTCGAGCGGTTTGTTGCTTGCCCTTAAACAATAGCGCGTTTAAACGGGCTCCATGCTCAGGAGTGTAAAAACGTTCTTCATCATAAGCAAATTTAAACTTATGATCAAGAGGCAGCTTTTCGGCAAGAAAAATAACCTTGTCTTGATTGAGGTACACAAAAACACATATTACGGTCACCACACCTGCCATTACTAGCAATAAATAAAGCACCACTCGAATAAACCACTTAAATACACGCCACATTCTTTCAAAGCTTTTAATTTTTTAGATTAGTTTTGTGATAAATCACACGTAACAATTATTTTAATTTAATTAACGTACACAATGAATTGGAAATATGCCTTTTACCTGGTTTTTTTAACCAGTTTCATTACCTTTCGCACAAACGCTCAATACAAATTTACTATAGAGAAAAAAGTAGAAGCCACACCAGTAAAAAACCAACAGCGTACAGGTACTTGCTGGAGCTTTTCTACTGCTTCGTTTATTGAGTCAGAACTTATTCGTTTGGGCAAAGGGCAACACGATTTGTCAGAAATGTATGTAGCACGTCGCATTTACCGCGAAAAAGCCCTAAACTACATGCGCCGCCAGGGTAAAGCCCAATTTAGTCAAGGAAGCCTTGCTCACGACCTTATCAACACCATTGGCAAGTACGGTATTGTACCCGAACAAGCGTACAGTGGCAAAGTAAACGGTGAAACCAGACACGACCACGCAGAACTCGCTTCGGTGCTTACCAGTATTATGAAAACGGTAGTAAAACGCAAGCGCCCTACTCAAAAATGGTTGCCTGCTTTTGAAGGGGTATTGGATGCTTACCTAGGTAAAGTACCAGAAAAGTTTACCTACCAGAACAAAGAATATACGCCTAAAAGTTTTGCCCAATGGTTGGGCGTCAACCCAGCAGACTATGTAGAACTGACCTCTTATACTCACCAACCTTATTACAAGGCATTTGTGCTGGAGATTCCTGACAATTTTTCTAACGGTGCATACTATAACCTACCTATAGACGAATTGGAAGCCGTAGCAAAAAATGCTATTCAGAGTGGATACTCGATGGTGTGGGACGGTGATGTCAGCGAAAAAGGTTTTTCGCAAAAAAATGATGTTGCGATTGTTCCTAAAAAACAGTGGACACAAATGGCTTCGGCAGAACGAAAAAAAGCCTTGAAAAACCCTGTGGAAGAACGCAAGGTAACGCAAAAAATGCGTCAGGAAACTTTTGAAAACTACAGTACTACCGACGATCACCTGATGCACCTCATTGGCACTGCCAAAGATCAAAATAGCAACAGGTACTACTTGATTAAAAACTCTTGGGGTGTAAACGCAGGTTCTTGTGGAGGGTATGTACATGCTTCTCAGGCTTATTTTCGCCTCAAGACAGTATCGCTGTTAGTACATAAAGATGCCATACCAAAGCAAATTCGCAAAAAACTGGCACTCTAAACATACAATAAGCGTAACAATCAAGCAAAAAAGCCCTGCCATCGTAGGGCTTTTTTGCTTAATATTGTATTCATCAAATAAACGCTAAGAAACCTCTACCAAACGATGATGGCTCACCAATGCTTCGGTAGTCGCCTCTAAAATAGAGAAAGCATTTTCTGCCATTAAGTTAACTTTATCGTCTAAAGTTGGATTGATTTCCACCATTTCCCAACATATTGTTTTTGAACTACGGGCAAAAGCTACGTTCAAATCACGGGCTTCGGCTACAGTCAAACCATTGGGTACAGGAGTACCTGTGCCTGCCGAAATCGCAGAATCCATACTGTCTACATCAAACGATACATACACCATATCACAATCGCTCAAAATATCAAGGGTTTGTTTAGCTATAGCCTCTGCCCCCTGAGTGTGCACCTCTTCGGCAGTAAAGTTTCTCATCCCGTATTTATCCATCAAGGCTTGTTCTTGTGCTTCTATATCTCTGCCTGCAATCAATACAATGTCTTCACCCTTGAGTTTAGCTCCTTTGATACCTACATTCTTAAGTTGTTCCCAGTACTCATTAGTGGCCGCATCTAAGGTGTTTATTCGGTGTGCTTCGTTGTTTTCGTTCAAAGCTATTGCCAGAGGCATGCCATGCATATTGCCCGAAGGAGTAGTATAAGGCGAATGCAAATCGGCGTGGGCATCTATCCATATCACCCCTAGTCGCTTGTTAGGATACGCTTGTTTGACTCCTGCTATAGTGCCTGCTGCCGAACCATGATCTCCGGCAAGTACCAAGGGAAACAACCCTTGCTTGAGTGTGTCATTCACTGCCTGGCAAGTAGCCGTTTGAACTTTCAACAAACCATCAATGTGTTTGGCAAACGGGTATTTATTGTCTTGGAAAAGAATCTCATTGACAGTAGGCACTGTCAGGCACTGGTTATAAGTGGCAAAAAAGGTTTTGCTCACTGGTGTATTGTTTTTACTGGCTTTATTCAAACAAGCTGTTTTCAAAGCATCTATTCCCAAACTTGCTCCCCTTGTTCCTGCTGCAATTTCTGATTTTACTTCAATAACTTTTATCTTACTAACCATACTTTAGTCGTGTTTTTCTGATATTAAACCCACCTCCCCTTTGGTCATCAAACAACCAAAGAACAAGGTGGGCTATTATAATAAAGTTTTGTTTGTTGCTATATTTTGCACAAAATTATAAAAATATGTGGTTATGTCTTGAGTTAAATCAATAAAGAATGAGCAACAGATAGGCAAATATCCATCACAGAGTTTAAACACAGTTTACGGGTAAAAAGAAGGCATAAAAAAAGCAAGTGAACAATAAAAGGTAGTGAGGATGGATTGTCTCTGTAGGGGGTTTGTGCTTAGTCAAGATAACCTTACTTTATTTTATGTTGTTGTCAAAAAAAGAGTTTTTATTCACTTTTTTTGTAAAAAAAAACGAAACTCTATTACATTTAACCTTCAAATACGTTGTAAATTTATGATATCAAGGCTTGGTATAATAAATGTGTATTAATATTCGTAGTTTTGTAGATCAATATAATAAAGAGTTAAACATTAAATTGTAAAATTAATGAAAAGAGTATTAGTTGTAGTTGCGCTTGTCTCTATGGTCGGTTTCACATCTTGTGCAAAAAAAAGACACACTTGCCCAACTTATATGAAAAACGTGCACGAGCAAAAGGATGTCAAAGTAAAAAACACTTTAGACCCCAAAGACAACTCAACCAAGGCAAAAAACGCCAGAGGATAGTTGCAAAAAATATTAAACTGTTTGGTTTTGCGAAAGTATAAGTCGAACAGCCGCATACAAGTCTTTAGCAGTAAAATCGGCAAGTGCCGATATAGGTTTATTTTCCGCAATAACCTGTACTGTATTGACTTGTATTTTTTTTGCCGCCTCTATATCACGGGCACTATCGCCTATCATCCACGACCTTTCCCTGTCTATTACATACTTGGCAACGGCTTTTTCTAACATAAAAGACTCAGGCTTACGCGAAAGCGATTCACTATACTGGGGGTGATAAGGTGAATAAAACAAATCATCGAGCAAGTATCCACATTGCTGTTGCAAGTATTGGTGACAGGCTTTCACATCTTCTTTGGTATATAAACCTTTGGCTATGCCTCCTTGGTTGGTAATCACCACCAATAAATATCCCGCCTGCTTTAATTCTTGCAACGCTTCAATTACTCCTGTGGGTATCTCAAAATCGGCAATAGTATACGTATAAGTACCCCGCTCACGATTGAGCACCCCGTCTCTATCTAAAAAAACACATTTGTTCATTTGGTTTTTAGTAATTCACCCTTTCCATTAGTTGATCGACCATTATGTTAACCAACAAAATCCGCTATTTTTGCTCACGATTAAATCCTCGCTGCCATCAACAAACCCAAGTCTTTATAGGGCATGTCCAGTTTGTCGGCAATAAAACGGTTAGTAAGACTCCCTTTATAAGCATACACACCTTCCATAAACCACTTACTGGTAAAAATCATCTCATCCATTCCGCCTGCCTTGGAAATTTTCATCAAATAGGGGGTAAAAATGTTGCTCAAAGCAGTGCTTGAGGTTCTACTTACCCTGGAAGCGATATTGGGCACACAGTAATGAATGACGTCATATTTTTTAAAAATCGGATTTTCGTGTGTGGTCACTTCTGAAGTAGAGAAAACTCCGCCCTGGTCAATACTTACATCTATAATGATAGAGTTGGGTTTCATTTGCTGCACCATTTCTTCGGTTACTACACAAGGAGTCAGCCCTTTCTCGGCACGCATAGCACCTATTACAACGTCAGCGCGTGAAATGGCCTCTTCTAATATACCTGTGTCTATAGTAGAGGTATACATTTGGTGCCCTACAGCATATTTAATCCGGCGCAATTTATAAATATCTTTATCAAAAATTTGGGTTTCAGCACCCAATCCAATGGCTGTACGTGCAGCATACTCGCCCACTGTACCTGCCCCAATAATGACTACACGAGTAGGGGGTACACCAGTAATTCCTCCCAAAATAATGCCTCTGCCATTGTGGGCACTGCTGAGGTACTCAGAGGCGATAAGCATCACTGTGCTGCCAGCTATTTCGTTCATAGAACGAATCAAAGGCATTTCGCCAATACGGTTTTGAATAAACTGGTAGGCAATACCGATGCATTTTTTTTGCATCAAAGCTTTAAAGTAGGCAGTGTCCATACGTGCCATAGGCAATGACGACACTATGGTGCGCCCAAACCTCATATACTCTATTTCTTCGTGAGTAGGGGGGTCTATCTTTAAGATCATGTCTGCCTCGAACACTTCTTTGGCAGAATAACATACCTCTGCCCCAGCTTCGCTGTACTGCTGGTCGGTAAACTTGGCACCAAGCCCAGCTCCGGCTTCTACCCTTATCTCGTGTCCATTGCGTACCAGTATTTCTACGGCTTCGGGGCGCAATGATACCCGCTTTTCAGATTTACTTTTTTCTTTGGGTATACCAATGAACAGTTTTTCTGCCTTTTTTTTGATAGGCGCCAACTGCTCACTTGGATAAAGTACCAATTGTTCTTTGGTAAGGGCTGTGCCTTCTGTGTACGATTGCTTACTCATATTGGGTCAATTCAATGATTCGGTAATCAGATTGCAGTATAATAGCAATTTTTAGATAATTTTCGGGCATCAAGCTGGGGATTTTTGAAGCCCATTCTATAAAACAATAACTATTGTCATAAAAATATTCTTCGTAGCCCATGTCCAGTGCCTCAGTTTCGTTTTTGAGCCGATAAAAATCAAAATGATAGAAAGCCTCTCCCGAGACGCTTTGGTATTCGTTTACAATAGAATAGGTAGGGCTCTGAATGGTGTCAACAATGTCCATTTGCCTTCCTATTTCTTTGATCAAGGTGGTTTTTCCTGCGCCCATTTCTCCGTCAAACACCCAAATTTTTGCGGGTTTGGGTTGTCCATTAGCAAACTGGATAATTTGGTTGGCAACATTTGCCAGCTCGCTCAGCTCACGATAAGTTATTTGCATAAATTACAGCTGTTCAATAAATATTACAAACGTGGTCCTCTGCTCCATACCCCTCTTCGTTCACGCTTGGCTTCTGCTTCTATTTTCATAAACTTCTTTATAAGTCTTTTATTATATCTGTCCTTTTGCACTACTCCATAACCCTTTCTCAGCAAGTCTTCGTTGAGGCACCTACCTGTTTTGCGCACATACAAGTAGGCAAGCAGTCGCCCATATTGGTCAAATTTCTTTTTATCATAATCAAGGTAAATCGGGGTACCAGGCTTAAGCCTTCTCCTTACAAACTTATCGGCGTGCCGGGCATACGCAGGATTGAACTTAAAAATATTGTTTGACCTTTCGGGACTATCTACCCCAATCAGCCTCATTTTTTTCTTTTTATAGCGTTTGGTTCTCACGATGATCGTGTCGGCATCCAATACTTGAATAACTTCGCCATTGTCATAGTTTTGGGTAAAGAAAAAATACAGTAGCAATATGCCTACTGTTACTACCCCCATGATAATCATTATAGTTTGGTTCTCCATAAGTGCTTGATTAGTTTTATTCCCTAAAGATATACCAACAATACCCCCCTTATTTAGGTAAAGTTTTTTGTTGTGTTGACACGTTATTTTCAGGAATGATCATCCATTGATTTGATGAAAATACACACTTTTTTTTATTTGATACTTATTCACAAGTAATTTATTTGTTGAGGCTTGCTTCACGCCTGAAAAACACAAAGCCGTTCTTTTCGCCAATTTTTTTGATTGGATGCCCCGCCTTGATGAGTTCATCTAAACGCTGAGTACGGTCAATACGTGATACCAGATAAACGGTTTTATCTGACTTACCCGTCAAATACCACTCTTCGGTATTTTGCTTGGGGCTTTTTTGTGGGGTACGTGCTGTATAAAAATACTGTGCGTAACTTTTATACCCAATAGTGCCTACATAACAATCTTCGTTTTGTTTCGATTTCATAAACTCTATAGCAGCCGCTTGGGTATACTTTTCTACCTTGGGAATAAACACATAAATGATCACTTGTACAGCAAGCAAAGTAGTGACAAACAAGGCTTTTGCCCCCAACACGGGATTTTTTCGATTCCAATATACCAACGTAGTAATGACTACTCCCAGCAATAAAAAGCCAATAGCAGACTCCAGTCCTGACCAATGCACTACGGCGTCGAGATTTGCCACAGCAAATTTATCTTCAATCAAAGGAATGAATTTTTCTTTATAATTGATGAGAATAGGCAAAGCCGCCAGCAATAAGGCTACTACGGTGCCTATCAATCCGATAAAAATACCCAACCAACGGGCAAAACGAAAGCGTTGTTGCTCAATATGGAAAATATAGGTGGCGGCCATAAAAGTAAGTGGAAAATAGCACATAGATGAGTAGTGCATAATTTTGGTGGTGATGAGCGAAAACACTGTTAAGACTACCCAAAACAAGGTTTTCATCCACAGTTTAAAGTGTCGTTGCTCTTCGGTATCTTCACTGTTGCGTTGAAACGAGCGCAAAAAGTAAATACTTGCCGGAAAACAGCCCAATAACAACACTATAGGGTGATAAAAAATGGGTTGTTCGTGCCCGGTAGAGGTAGAACTTGCCAAGTCGAGTTGGTATTTGATAAACTCAGAAATAAACCAAAAGCCATTTTGGAGGGTTTCGGGCAAAAACCAGGCAAATGAGACCACAAGCGCCACCAAGCCAAAGACCAATAATTCAGGAATTTTAAAAGTGCTCCACTTACGACTAAGTACCCAATAAATAATGAGGGTAAGTCCCGAAAGCAGCATTGCCACCGGCCCTTTGGTAAGAATACCCAACCCAATAAAAATACCTGCCAGGGCAGCTTTTTGATAGCGTTTACCTGTGTTTTTGCGCAAGCTTAATAAGTAAAGCTGGTATACTCCCAAAAATATAAATAAGTTGAAAAGTGGGTCGATGATGCCTGACTTGAAATAAAAATGAGGCAATAATGACCCTGCATATACCAATACCCACCACAACCCAAAGCGGGAATTATAGATGTTGGTTCCTATGTGGTAAATAAGTGCAAGAGTAATGATACCTATCAGGGCATTGGGAAAGCGTGCCGCAAACTCATTGACACCAAATATTTTCATAGAAAGTGCCTGAATCCAGAAAAACAGGGGAGGTTTTTCCCAAAAAGGCTTAAAGTCTACCTGTACTTGGGCATAGTTGCCAGTAACGAGCATTTCGCGGGCACTTTCGGCAAAATTGATCTCATCCCAGTCAAACAAATGGGTTACCCCTAACATAGGGATAAACAAAAGGGCGGCTCCTACGGCTATCAGCCAACTAATAGTTTTGCTATTCATCTGCACAATGTCATTTTAGAGCTTCAAAATAGAGTGATTTTAAAGCGTTTTGCAAAAGATTACGCAGGTTTTTGTTCTTACTTCTGTTTGGCTTCCATTGCTGTAATCTCTATTTCGCCCTTAGAAGCTACACAGTCAGATGCTACTGCCTTGTATTTGATCTTGACATACATCGGAAACTTAGAAGAGTGGCTTACACCAAAAGTTTCTTGCCCCTGCTTGGGTCGCCACTGGTAATGGTCGGCTTTATAAGGTGTGGGATCATTGCTAAAGGTAACCATAAAGCCTCCACAGCATTGGCAACGGCGCGCGTCGAACCCAATAATGATGGCGTCTACAGTGTCGGTTTTGTTTTCCATAGTAGTATTTTTTCCGTTGGTATTTTTTTGGTTTACACAAGCACTTAGGCAAAGTACCCCAATGATCATAATGGTGGTTAGTTTTGAATACACAGGCGTAAATTTATATGGTTCAATTGATTTGATCGTTTAAACGGTTCGCGAAGCGAGGCTAAAAAACTACAGACTTTCATCTGTAGCTATAAAGTTGGGGCACGAGCATCCGTAAAGGTTTGCAAAGCCACCTCAAACTTGATGCTTGTAACTTATGCCTTGGGGCTGTAGTAGCTCCCAACGCCCATCTACGCATTTCATAAAGTGCTATAAAATCAGCAGTTACTTGCAGTACAATCTTAGACTTGCGACTTGTCGTTTATACCTTGAAGCTGTAGTAGCTCCCAACTATCATCAAGTATCACAGGTTACCTCGTCCCAAGGTTGGTTGCGATAATTAATCAACCAATTGAGGGCATAATGACGCTCGTATACCACCCCAGGGTGTACTGCCTTCATTGCTTGTCTGGCAATACGAGCATCTACACAAGCCCAGTGCATACGGTAATACAAGTCATTGGTGTTCAACACTTCGCTTTTATCGCGCAAGGTAGTCATACTTTCTATAAAATCACGGGGATTTTTATTTTCTCCTATTGGATACTGCTCTACTGGAATGTCATTCAGATTGGCCAATGTATCAGGAAAAGATAACTCATCTACTACTCCTAATGCCCACATGAGCGTCCAAATGCCTTCGCATTTCCAGGTTTCCTGACTTTTAAGCTCCTCAGTAGGATTTTGCAAAAAAGCCCGTTCACGGGGAGTTAATGCCTCTTGTAACTTATATTGAGCAAGGTAATTCAAGGCTCCTTCGCCACTAAGACCACCAAAAGCCACCGACGTAGTAATGGCAAGCACCGTTACTCTTTCGGCTACTTCGTGGGGAGCGCGCAACTTCACCTCATCCTCGGCAACAATGACAGGTAGCTGGACGTTTACTTTTACCTCATGTGCTTTCAATATCTTTTCACTGCCAACCTTGCGGGCAAGTTGGGCTTCGTTGGCATTTTCGGGTGGGGCATCAAAGTATTGAGAGTTGATGTGTACACTAAGGTCATCTATTCCACATTTGCCGTTCAGGTCTAAGATCAGGTCAAGATTTTTGTCTAAAAACTGTTGCACTTTCGACTTACCAATGATCACTTTGGCCTGAGCAAACACTATAGCATCTAATTGTTGAATGACTTGTTCTATAAAACCAGTGAGCATAGTACGCACCAGTGGCGAACATAACACCGCACACTCAAAGTTCAACGTTTTTATTTTTGCCATCAGTAAGCCCTTTACCTCTTCGTTGGTACTTTGCAAGTCTCCTACAAAATTGAGCATTCCGGCAAGGTTTTGCGTAAGTGGGCTATCCAGTTCACTGATTTGGTACGATGGTTTGGCACGCTCACGGTACGACAACTGAAACTTTTTCTCGGTACCGAGTAAACCTTTTCTTACTGCTACATTTACCAATTTGCGGTCTTCTTCCTCAGTAACATTGATATTGGCTTGAGGGAAACACTCTTAAGA
>NZ_AAWS01000075.1 GCF_000169175.1 Microscilla marina ATCC 23134 | reverse complement strand
CAAGCGCCATCAATAATATAAGCAAATAGCTAAAACCGCTTCTTTTTCTTTTTGCCATAATTGTATTTTAGGTTCGTAAAAAAACAAGAAATTTGAAAATAGATAATCTAACGCAAGATACAGTTTTTTAGAAAATATTGAGAAGTTAAGTAACTGTAAGGCTATTCAATGCTTTATAAAGGTAGAGATCTACTATATAAAACTAGTTTTTTCCCTTTCTTACAAAAAAATGAGGCATCGTTTGACGCGCCCTCAATCGATGCCTCAAAGGGCTTATAAAATATACTGATAATGAAGCCACATAACAGACGAATGCTTGAAGCTTACGCCTGTTGCCTCAGGAGGTTAATACTCCTCACACAATATCTTGTGGTAATCGCCTTCTTGCATAATTTTATTCCAGATCACCTTTTTTTGGTGGTTGATATAACTCACCACAAAGCTTTTACCTCCGGCATATTGACGTTCGGTAAAAAACATCGGTGCTTCGCGGCTTCCTAAGTTATAAATTAAGTCGTATTCCATGGGAATCAACAGTCCACGCTTGTTGCTCAAAATACCAAACTTCACCTTAGATACCAAAGCAATGATTTCATCACCCTCTTTTTTTAAGTACTTTATATCATTAAAATCTTGAGTTTTGAGGCGTTGTTTGGTAATGAAATTAAACAAAAACCAATGACCCGCTTCATTTTTTATCAAGGCTATACTATCTGTCCAGTACTCTATTTTTTGGTACTTAGCTGCTACCATATCCCTACCACGGTCATCTACCAAGCCAAAACCGTTGCTTTTTTTCACTACAAACAAACGGTTACTATCACTGGAACTATAAGGACGTGGCAACGAAGCATACTTAGGTTCTAATTTTATTTTACGCTGGTGATGATATAAGCCAAACTTCCGGTTGAGCAACAACCCCTGGTACCCTCCTTTGAGGTTGCTAATGCCTTGATATCTAATAGGCAACACTACTTTTCGGTTAGTATCTACCAAGCCATACCTACCATAACGTTTTACGCTAAACAAATCATCGGCAAGTATCAAAATATCGTCGTATACTGCTGCCAGCATTTTTTTACCCTTTTGGTTATACAATCCTTTTTTGCGGTAACGGGTTTCTACCTGAACAAAAGGTTGAGCATTGGAGTAATTGCCCCTTTCTCCCTTGATAAACCTGTAAGGCGATAGGTTTAACGGATTTTCTCGCCCTTTGATTTTGGCAAGTACCTGTTTGCCTTTAAAAGTAAGCAATACATTGCCAATAAATACTAAAGAGTCTCTCTTGAATGGTTCCAGGGTATCGCCCACTACACTTAAAGCCCCCCATTTGCCCTGTTTTTTTGCTACAAAAAACCGATCGTGTGGACTGGCCATTTCAAAGAAAGTCTTAGAAAGCAATCCTCCTTTGCGTTTGTACAATTGCCAAGCGGTAGAGTCTGAAGTACGGGCTGCCCAGCCCACGCGTAAATCTTTGATTTGGGTAAATTTGGGCGGCAATACCAATTGTCCAGTGGTGTCAACTACTCCTTGCTTCTCTTGGTCAAGTACTTTGATGTACGCTCCGCCAATCCAGTCTACTTCATCATACATGAGCTGTAGGCTAAACTGCTGTTTCAAAAACTGGTCAAATACCTGACTGTTTTTTATCAGTGCATAGCGGTTGTCTTTACGGAACAGTACAAAACTGTTGGCTTTTTTATCTATTTCTGAAAAGTTACAATCTACAATTAGTTTCCCATTGAGGGTAGCCACTCCCCACATACCGTCGCGATACACCCTCAGAAAGTATTGATTGAGCACTTCTATTTTATCGTATACTGTAGGCAAAATCGGAAAACCCGATTGATGAAAGGCACCGCTCATCCCATTTTTTACCACCTTAAATACCCCATCTGTCAACACCTCTACCTGATCGTAGTATACCGGAATCAAAGTTTTTCCTAATTTGTCTATTACTCCTGTCAGGTTATTTTGCCTTACCATGATAAAACGGTCTTGAATACCTTCACACAAATAGTCTTGATAAATCTGCTTGTATTTGATAGGAATACGCAACCCTCCTGCCTGGTCGATAAAACCATACCTGCCAGCTTCCAGAATAGGAAAGTACTGTAAACTGTCTACTTCCAGCAATTGCTGAACATAGGCAATGCGATGGTAGTTGCCAAACTGTTGATAAAACTGTCTTAACTTGCCCTCGTTTTGGTACATACTCATGAGCCAGTCTCCAGCAGTTTTGGCAGCAGTACTATTTGCGTATTTTTTCATAAACCATTCATAAGTAGCTTTTTGGTGATTGACTGATACCAAATCAAACACTTGGTTAACTGCTGAGTCACGGTATACACTTTGAGGATTATGTGCCAAGAAAGCTTCTAAGTTTTTTAGCGTGGCAGGGGTAGTTTCGGCTTTGTACACAAAAAAATCTATGCGTGTTTGGGCTTCGGCTACCTGCTTTGCTTTGGGGTAGGTTTTGATAAAACTCTGATAACCTGCAATGCTATGCAAAGCCTGGGCATTGTTCCAGGCAAGTTGGTCGCGCAACTCAATCGCTTTGTTTAACTCACGAGCAGCTGTAAACCGCTCCACATAAGTTTGATAGGCAGCGATGGTATTTTGGCTTTTTGCCAAACCAAACGCTACACTTTCTACCTTGCGACGATGGCGCTCTATAGAGGTAAGTGTAATGCCTACTTTTGCCCAGGTAATAGAGTCCCCTTTGTCTATTTGGGCGTAGTGAGACAATGATAACATAATGTGGGTGTAGGATGAATCTACCTGATAGGCAGGGTTTTCTTTAGTTAAAAAATACAGCGCATATATGTAATGCGCCCCGGCGTTGATGGCTTGTTTGCCAATGGCACGGTCAAGCAATGACTTGGTTTTGTCGTATCGGCCTTTCTGCAATTGCTTATAGGCACTGGTTACCCGGTCGGCAAATCCTTGACTTGTCAACAGGGCAACCAAACACGCAATGATTCCTAATTTTCTCATTTGTTTTTATCTCTAGCGGCTAGTACTCTAACTTCTAAGTAGGTAAAGTAGAGATTAACTTTATTGAGCTTGACCTAAAACTCTGCAGTTCTGATAAACTTTGTGCTTTGGTGATCTTCAAAGTTTATTCCCCCAAGAAACTAACAGGTAGTCACGTAGTTCCTTACAGGGTATTTTCTTTAAGAGAAGCCAAAGGGCAAAAGATGCAGAATAACACTTTACATGTTTAATGTTCAAAGTACTCACCAAGGTACAAGTCCACACAGGTATCAACTATTAAAATGAAGGGAAGGAGCATTTATTCCAATTTTACCCACATTACAGCATTACGATGAGCGACTTGCGCCTTATGGCAAAGTATCAAATAGGTGTTTGCTCAAGCACCTGCATAGGCAGATGCTTAGCCTTTATGTTATAGATTCCAGTTAATTGAAAGCAAATTTAATGAACAGTCGACATAATGCGCTGATCCTGTTTTATTTTATAATAATTGTTTGAGCAGGCAAGAGAGATATATCCGAGGTTTTAACGAAAAAACTTTTTTGCTAACGATTTTCGCTGGATGTATCTCCTAAGTTTTTTGTAGGGTACTACTACAGTGCGAGCCCCTGCCACGTAAGGGGCTATTTCGTACACATTGTAAAAAAATGCCACACCATCGGGACGGAAATAAAAGTTTTTGGGCAATGGGCATTCGTTCTTAAATAGCCCCAACTTAGTAAGTGGAGCATCTGATTTTAGCCCATAGTCTTTTCTCATTTGTCTGGCAATCAACTGTTTGATAGGTCCTTCGAAGCCAGGAATGAACACATCCTTCATTTTAATTATTTGCCCGGTGCGTAGATCAAATGATGTAAAGCTACTATTGTAGTAGCCATGGGCTCCTCCACTAAACCCATTGAGATTGTACTCAAGAGTCAAAATGTTTTTGTCATTGGTATTAATTGTCGTAAGGTGCTCTTCATAATAGCCATAATTATCGCCAAAACCTCTTGCTTTTTTATCCTCCAAATAATTTTTTATAAACTTGGCAGTTCGCTCTTGTGGGTTTCTCAATATGTTTGACTGAATATAATCATTGATAGTTTGGGCTACAGCTCCTCCTTTGACTACAGGATACAAAAATGACACTGCGGCTCCACGTGGGGCTTTTTCACCAAACATGGTAGTTTCATCCATCCACTGCATCTCTGCCTCTTTCCTTCCACTTTTATAAGTTTCATAAAGCTCAAAAGGAAATGACTTGGTGCCTCCAGTAGCCGTCCAGGTACCGATCAGTTTTTTTTGGTCAGCGTTCCATCTTCCCGAAAAAGCACCTGTTTTTATATATTTACCCTTTACCCTTATTCCTCCCTCTATCAGCATACTACCATTGTCTTTCCAGGTACCTTTTGATAAAATAACATAGTTTCTATGCCTGGTGTAATGATAATACCCCGACAAGTTATTTTTAATCGACTTGCTGCGTTTACGTTTATTAAGCAGCATTTTTATTTTATGTCTGCCGTTGATTTTGCCCTCCAGAATCTTGTGTGAAAAGTCGGAGGGTTTGAACTGTGCCTGACTGCTCAATGCTACCAGCATGAGGCATCCAGCCAACATCATGTAAGTAAAAAGTTTTTTCATATTGTTTATTTTTTGATGCTTTTTCAATTTTTAAAACTAACCCCCAACTGATCAAATTATTGTTCTAACTTGTGGCAATAGGGCGGTATTCATAATAAAAATCATCCATTATACGCTCAGTATTCACCAAATGCCCATGGACTTTGGGCGCTTTGATACCTTCATGAAATACAGTTTGGGTACTTTTAAACACCCTTGCCTCATCCCACATGTTTTGCTCTATAAGTAAGTTAATCAAAGTACTGCCCCCTTCTACAATCACTGAACGTATTTTTTTTTCATATAAATCAAGCAATACTTCTTCCAAAAACTTATCCTCGTCGAGCTTTACAAATTCCAGGTTAGACGCCTGACTACGACTGAGCTGATTGTATATAAAAGTAAGTTGTTGTTGGTTGTATAAATGAAGGTTGGAAGGTAGTTTCAAACGACGATCAATCACTACTCTTGCCGGGTTGCGCCCTTTCCACAAACGAGCATTTAACTGAGGGTTGTCATAACGTGCCGTATTACTGCCTACCATAATACTATCTTCTTCGGTGCGCCATTTGTGCACCAACATACGCGACATTTTATTGCTAATCCATTTCGATTCATAATTTTTTCGGGCAATAAATCCATCGGCAGTTTCTGCCCATTTAAATATCACATAAGGGCGTTGTTTGAGCAATCCAGTAAAAAAACGCTTGTTTACCTCTTTGCCTTGGGCTTCCAGAATACCTACTGTAACCTCAATGCCTGCCGTGCGCAGTTTTTCCAGCCCTTTGCCGCCTACCAGGGGGTGTGGGTCTTGGTTGCATACCACTACACGTTTTACCTGGTGTTTTATCAATAAATCGGCACAAGGAGGAGTTTTACCTTGGTGGGCACAAGGCTCAAGGGTAACATATACAGTAGCTTCAGACAGTAAAGCCTTATTTTCTACTGCATTTACAGCATTTACTTCAGCGTGCGCTTTGCCATAAAACTGGTGCCAGCCTTCGCCTATTATCTGTTCTTGGTGCACAATCACACAGCCTACCATAGGGTTAGGGCTCACTTTACCCGCTCCCAATACAGCAAGGTCAAGTGCTCGTTGCATAAATTTTTCGTCTACTTGTTTTTGCCCGTTATCTTGCATTTGTTGGCTCATATTTACATAAGTTACGCTTGAACCTCCAAATTAGTTAAATAGCACAAAATGGCATATACATTTAGTTAGAAAAAGTGTTTAAGCACTTTTTTAATTGATCAAGAAAAATGGAGCATTGATAATTAGCGCTTAACCTTTATAGGTGTTGCTTCTTTACTGACACCTTTCGTTCTTGCGTATGCCCCTGTAGACCCACGCTGTTTTAAGTGTTCCGTAAGGACACTTGAAACTTATAGATAAAAAGAAGTCCCTTGCTGGTGCACATCGTCCTCGCGTGTGCCATCATAGACAATTCAAACCAAAAAACAACCTCCCTGTGTTGGTTTTAAGGCTTTAGACTGACCAGTCCGACGAATGACGGAAAACTTGCTAACCCAAAAACCTGTACACAAGTCGTTTTTCAAGTCTTGAGTTAGCATTGCTCAGGTCACCCTACGGTAAGACCTTCGCGGGAGGTGAAAAGAGATTAGTCCGGAGTTAATTAGTCCGGAGTCGGTAGCTCCAACGCTGTTTTAAGTGTTCCGTAAGGACACTTGAAACTTACAGGATTAGCCCGAAGTTAATTAGTCCGGAGTCGGTAGCTCCAACGCTGGTGCACGTCGTCCTCGCGTGTGCCATCATAGACAATTCAAGCCAAAAAACAACCTCCCTGTATTGGTTTTAAGGCTTTAGGCTGACCAGTCCGACGAATGACGGAAAACTTGCTAACCCAAAAACCTGTACACAAGTCGTTTTTCAAGTCTTGAGTTAGCATTGCTCAGGTCACCCTGCGGTAAGACCTTCGCGGGAGGTGAAAAGAGATTAGTCCGGAGTTAATTAGTCCGGAGTCGGTAGCTCCAACGCTGTTTTAAGTGTTCCGTAAGGACACTTGAAACTTACAGGATTAGCCCGAAGTTAATTAGTCCGGAGTCGGTAGCTCCCACGCTGGTGCACGTCGTCCTCGCGTGTGCCAGCGTAGACAATTCAAGCCCAAAAAACAACCTCCCTGTGTTGGTCTTGAGGCTTTAGACTGACCAAACACTTGCTAACCCAAAAACCTGTACACAAGTCGTTTTTCAAGTCTTGAGTTAGCGTTGCTCAGGTCACCCTGCGGTAAGACCTTCGCGGGAGGTGAAAAAATGAGTCGAATTTGTTTGGATAGATATGTGAGGAAATCTCAAACCTAAGACCTTCGCGAGAGGTAGACTTGTATTCATCAACGCTTTTAAGTCTCCTAAAGAAAGACTTAAAAGAACGAGAGCTCTCTACTAATTACGAGTATGCAACTAGTCGCTTTATTATATAATACATTGATTTTCAGCAATATAACCTGATATAATTTTGCGAAAGGCGGGCTTTTTTCTTATATTTGTTTCACACTTTCACGGTGAAAGTAAGCCCAAGAGGTCAAGCTTGGAACCTTCCTCAAGGGCTTTTTGTCAAACATTTAAATTTAACAGTATGCAATCTACTGATTTAAATCAAGAGGTACAAAACATTGCCATTCCTCAATCTATCATCGATCTATTTGCACAAAGCTTACAAGCGCGTTTAGAGGCATTTGTTTTCAATGGGGACATTTTGCTGGAGTGTGCACAGATCGAAGATTATCACCAACTTGCCAATCATTTACAAGCGTCTATTTTTAGCCTACAGGCAATGCTCAACGAATACGAATTGTTGGGCAAACTACGGCAAGCTCAAGGGTAAACCATTAAAAAAGCCTGATTCATTGATTTGAATTAGGCTTTTTTAATGACATATCTTCTCATTGCAAAACAGTCACTTATCAGGTCTTCTGTTTCTTCTTACGCGCTGCCGGGAACAAAATATTATTCAGAATAAGGCGATAACCTGGCGAGGTAGGATGAAGGTTCAAATCGGTAGGTTCTTCTCCAGTCTGGTGTCGGTAATCTTCGGGGTCGTGCCCTCCATAAAAAGTCCAGGTACCTTTGCCATAAGTTCCATGAATATACCGAACTTCTTTTGCTTGTTTGGTTTCGCCCATAATAATTACATCAGGTTTTACCAATCTTCGTTTAAAAGCGGTAGTTTGCCCTAAAAAACCTTTGATTACATTGGTGTGGTTTTGGGTAAGCATTGCCGGAATGGGGTCCCACTTGGCCGAAAACTTAAACAGCGTAAAAAAATCGTTTGACTCATTGAGCCCTCGTTCAAAGTATTGATTGTCGATGTTTGAGTACTCATATTCAAACGGGTTGCGGCTCAGCTGAAAATTTTGAAAAGCAAAAGTGTTTTTATAACTCAGCTTGCGTTGGGCACTGGGGTCGGCAGGGTCACCATCATACATCGACTCACATATATCTATACCTTCTGCTGACAGTGCAATGTCGTAAGTATCAGCAGCTGAACACATCGCAAATAAAAAACCTCCTCCTGCGCAATATTCCCTTATTTTTTTGACTACGGCCAGTTTCATTTGTGACACTTTTTTATAGCCAAACTTTTTAGCGGTTTCTTCAAATTTTTGTTTTTGTTTAATGTACCAGGGTTTATGTCTAAAAATACGGTATACCTTGCCATATTGCCCGGTAAAATCTTCGTGGTGCAAGTGTAGCCAATCATATTTAGGCAGCTTATTGGTAAGCACTTCTTCATCAAAAACTACATCATAGGGAATCTCGGCATAGGTAAGTACCAGGGTTACGGCATCGTCCCAGGGTTGTTTAAACTTGGGTGAGTACACAGCAATTTTGGGTGGTTTGTCTAACTTTACAGCGTCCATGTTGCGGTCTACTCTTGACACCTCAGCTCTTATCTGGTGGGCATTGGCATCTGATATTACCTCATAGCTTACTCCCCTTACGATCAGTTCGTTTTGAAAAGCCTGACGGTATTTAAACAAAAAACTGCCACCCCGATAGTTAAGTAGCCAATCGGCTTCCAGGTTTTTGGTAAGCACCCAATAAGTAATGCCATAGGCTTTAAGGTGATTTTTTTGTGATTTGTCCATAGGTATCAAAATGTAGTTGGCTTGAGCCCCCCACGATAACAGCACCAGGAACAGTATAGCAAGTGTTTTTTTCATGAATATTGTTGGTTTGAGTGTGATGATTTGATGGTTGGCTTTCCTACTTTTTGGGTATTAGCCAAAAGCCAACCATTGGCAACTAACAGCCATTTCAGGTCTTTTGTTTTTTCTTGCGTGCTGCCGGAAACAAGATATTGTTCAATATCAAACGGTATCCAGGCGAATTAGGATGCAAATTCAAGTCGGTGGGCTCTTCTCCTACAAAATGTTGATAATCTTCGGGGTCATGTCCTCCATAAAAAGTCCAGGTACCTTTGCCATACGTGCCGTGAATATAACGCGCTTCTTTTGCCTGCTTGGTTTCGCCCATGATAATCACATCAGGTTTTACCAACCTTTTCTTAAAAGCAGTGGTTTGCCCCATAAACCCTTTGATTACCTGTGTATGGCACTGGGTAAGCATAGTAGGAATAGGGTCCCACTTGGCAGAAAATTTAAACAAGGTAAAAAAATCATTTTGCTCGCGTAACCCTCTTTCAAACTGTTGGTTGTCAATATTTGAAAACTCATACTCGAACGGGCTACGCTTCAGACGAAAGTTTTGAAAAGCAAAAGTATTTTTAAAATTAAGCTTGCGCTGGGCGTTAGGGTCAGCCGGGTCGCCATCAAACATTCGCTCGCATATATCAACTCCTTCGGCTGCCAAAGCAATGTCATAGGTATCGGTAGCCGAGCACATCGCAAACAAAAACCCTCCGCTGGCACAAAACGCCCTGATTTTTTTTACTACTTCCAGTTTTAACTTTGACACCTTCTTAAAACCATGTTTACGTGCCATTGCCTCAAACTCACGCTGTTGTTTGATATACCAGGGGCGATTGCGATAGGCACTATAAAACTTACCATATTGTCCGGTAAAATCTTCGTGATGCAAGTGTAACCAATCATATTTGGGTAGCTTATTGTTCATTACTTCATCGTCGAACACCACATCATAAGGGATTTCGGCATAAGTAAGCACCAAGGTTACGGCATCGTCCCACGGTTGTTTTGACTTGGGCGAGTATACCGCAATTTTGGGAGGTTTGTCGAGGCGCATCGCATCCATATTAGAGTCTGGGCGGGCTATAGACGAAAGAATGCCATTGGCGGTAGCATTGGAAATTACCTGATAACTCACCCCTCTTATTACCAGTTCGTTAACAAAGGCTTGGTTTGACTTGAACATAAAGCTCCCTCCTTTGTAGTTGAGGAGCCAATCAATTTCTACGTTTTGTTTGAGTACCCAATAGGCTACTCCATACGCTTTGAGATGGTTTTTTTGGTTTTTGTCCATGGGTATTAAAATACGGGACGCTTGTGCATGCCACGATAGCACCAAAACCATTATAAGTAGGCTTAGCTTTTTCATGTATTCCAGTTATTTTCTTTTTTGAGATTAAATGTAGGCAGGGCTATGCCCAACCACCTGTGCCAATTTTGTTATTTGTTTGCTTCAGTTTTTTTGAGCAAAATCTGTAAGATTTTAACCCTGAAACTTGACTAATGTTATAAAACGTTTTGCTGGTTGGGTTGTTATAGCTTATATTAAACCTTTTATACTAATGCTGACCTTTCTTCTTATAAACAAAAATACTTATGAAGAAAGGCAACGAACACTCATGCAAGTTGGCTGTTTCTTTTATTTTTATCCTGTACTATGTATCAAATCATTGAGTATATTTACAATTATACCATGTTTCACACCTGTTTGTCAGACAAAAGCAGATGCTCAATAGCATATTAAAAATACGCAAAAAACCATATATATACCATGAATTACAGAGAAAATATAAAAGAAGGAACCCGTTCGGTGCGTGCTAACCTGTTGCGGTCTATCCTCACTGCGCTTATCATTGCCATTGGCATTACGGCATTGGTAGGCATGCTTACTGCAGTAGACGGCATACAGGCTTCGGTTGAAAACAGTTTTGCCCAATTAGGTGTCAATTCATTTGATATTCAGGGTACTTCTGCCAGAGGGCGCCGCCGTAGGCGAGGACGCAACCAAAAAATATATCCACCTATAAAATACAAACAAGCCAAGGCATACAAAACACGCCTGGGGTTCAATGCCAAGGTAAGCATTACTGCTTCTTTGACTGGTTCGGCAGAGGCAAAATACAGATCTAAAAAAACCAACCCCAATACATGGGTATTGGGTGCCAACGAAAATTACATTGTATCTAAGGGGTATAACCTCAAACGAGGCAGAAACTTTTCGCCTACCGAGGTAACCAAGGGGGTAAATGTGTGTATCATAGGCGATGACCTTGCCAAAACCCTGTTTGAAAAGGTCAACCCACTAAATAAACTTATCTCAGTAATGGGCAAAAGGTTTAGCGTGATAGGGGTGCTCAAAAAAGTAGGAGGTTCTTTTGGGGGAGGCAGTACCGATCGTGCTGTAATTATTCCTATAGAACTTGCCCACCAGATACCTACCCAAAGCAAACCTACTTTTAACATTACCACCTCACTCAATGGACCTATGGATTTTATGGTGGCAATGGGCGAGGCTGAAAGCCTTATGCGCCAGATTCGCCAGGACAAGTTAGGACAACCCAGTTCATTTGAAATCTCACGAAGCGAATCGGCTGCTGACCGCATGAAAAATATCACGGGTTACCTCACTATAGGAGGTGGTGTGGTAGGCTTTATCACTTTACTGGGAGCAGCCATTGGCTTGATGAATATTATGATGGTATCTGTGACAGAGCGTACCCGCGAAATAGGAGTACGCAAAGCCTTGGGAGCTACCCCGTTTTTAATCAGACAACAGTTTTTGGCAGAGGCCGTAGTGATATGCTTGCTTGGTGGCATTGCCGGGGTTTTTCTGGGCATTATGGTAGGCAATGTACTCTCTTCTGTGATGGGAGCTTCAGGTTTTATTATACCTTGGGTATGGATTTTTGTAGGGTTGGTGGTGTGTGTAGTAGTAGGCATAATTTCGGGTTATTACCCAGCCTATAAAGCATCTAAACTTGACCCTATCGAGTCGTTGAGGTTTGAATAGCAAAAGTAACTTCCACCTATCGGTTTTATAAGTCATTAAAAAACAACGTGTTATAAATAAGCAAGTTGCTTGTAGAGCAGCCTCAAACTTGCAGCTTGTTGCTAAAAGCTTGAGGCTGTAGAGGCTTCTACCTACTTCTAAGCGGTTATACCTGTTTTTGAGCTGTACTTTTCTTACGCATATATAAAAAAAGCGACAAATGGTAGTACTACCATTTGTCGCTTTTTACTTTTACTTACATTCCTGTACTGTTTCTATACAGGGTTACTTTAGCCAATCTTCGGCTTCATTCACTGTGTCAAAAAATCGCACAGTGAACTTTTGACCAATAGGTTCTTCCCAAATTTGTTCTACCGAAAGTTGTGCTATAATCTCTCTGGTAGTTGTGATGGCTATTTTTCTGATATTTAGATGAAGCCATTTTTCCAAACAATTATCGTTGACCCACTCCTGTAGTTCAGGGTCAATCGGAAAACCAAAGTTAGTATTGTCTATGAGTATACTCTTAGCGGCGCAGCGTTCTACGTATTCGGTTTGTATTTGACACACTTCCTTAAAATCGGCCTCCATCAAACCCAAAGTATTTTCCCAAATAAATTTAATCACTTTACTTTCCTCATGAAAACTCAGGCGTATAAACCTGTTTTCAAATACTTTCTTTTCCATTGTAATAAATCATTTAGATGTTTTAAACATAGTTACTTTTAAGAGCATATTAATTAATAAGATAAACCAAGAGGTGGTATATAAAAAGTATTAGGATAAAGGTTGAGAATAGTTTTATGAGGAATGGAAGTCAACTATTACAAAGGTATGGTATAGTGATGGTGATGTATAATCAAAAATACCGGTTTTATTACACCTGCCAAAAAGCAGGCATTTTGTATTATTTTAAGTTACAGTTGACCTCAAACATTGATATAATTTTATTTTTTTGTAAAATACAGACTATAAGATAGATAACAAGCTTTGTATACTTTATATAACATCACTGATAACCTTTTGTAACAAATAATATTTTGATGAAAACTATCTAAGAGAGATATTTAAAATAAAATCATAAAAACACATTACAAACCTATCTATAGGGTCTTATAGAGGTAAATAATGTCCATCATAGTGATGTATTTAGAATACCCTTAACTATTATACACCCTTAAAGTAAAAAGTTATGTTAAATCTCTTATATAATGACTCTCGGCCTCCCAACAATCAGTTTTGTTATAAAGCCAGCGTTCATCTCTGCCCCTATATAGGCGCTTAACCTATTAGCCATTGTTTATGAATCAGCTACTACTTCGGATAAACATTTTTTATCTCAATGGAATTGCTATGTCTTTTGACTACCATTTTTTTTAAACACCTATTTCTACCACGCCTGTTAGGCACCATAAAACTACATCGCATACGTTATGTTCAATTATTCTCCGACAAAATACCATCAGAAGCTCATAAACCTTGGGCTGACCTCAAAAAAGTTACATTTATTGCTGCTGCTCAATTGTTTGATGATTGTAAGTAGTGCTTTTGCATTTAAACCTGCTTTAGTTAAAAAAATAAACTATGGAATTATTCCAGCCAATGTAAACTTATGCAAAGGAGGAAGCACGGCTACATTGCCTGCCATAGTGATACAAGAAGATGCTGTGGGTGATTTTCAGGAAACGTCAGGTACTTTGGTACTTGAATTTGACAATCCGAATATTATATTAAGCGGTTCGCCTTCAGTTGTACTTACCAACCCATCTACCTCTACAGTGGGGGTGTCAATCCACCCTACCAACAATACCCTTGAAATTACTTATAGCTTTGACAACGCATCAATCGCCGAAAGTAATACCCTTATCATCAACAATCTACAAGTATCGGCTAATAATAGTTTTACCGGAAGTTCCTCTGCCTTAAAAGTGCATTCATCTTCTAGCGGCGCTAATTTTACCATTATTAATAATGCTACCACAGTATTTGCTACGGCTACTGTAACCCCTACCCCTACCGACCCGGTTTTTACTACCAACCCTGCCATTATCTGTAACAATGGAGGAAATGTGAGTTTTGCAGCTAGTTCGACAGATGCCAGCACTTATGAGTGGGACATTCCTACTGGGCTTATGGGCACTTCTACTACTTCATCTATCAACTTGAGCTCTACCAATGCGACCGGAACTAATTACACTATCAGAGTAAGAGGAGTAAATGGTAGCTGCACCAGTAACTGGACAAGCCACACAGTCACTTTAGCCTCTACACCTGCTACTGCTGGCATTATATCAGGGGGCAATACCATTTATGGGGGAGAAAGCAAAACTTATACTGTGCCTGCCATTACCGATGCCGACAATTATGAATGGACTTTTCCTGTTGATTTGACCACCTCTGGAGCTACGCCTGTGAGCATCACCGCTACTACCCGAACGGTAAGCACTACTACCAATAGTATTACAGTTACAGCTAGTACTGTCACTGCTGCTACTGCCATTACCGGCGGATCTATGACAGTGCGTGGACAAAACACTACTTGTAGCACTTATGGAGCAGTATCAACGAGTTATTCTATCAATATAAGCCCAGGGGTAAGTGTGACTGCCCCCACCCTTACCAATTTATGCAACGGAGGTAATGCAGCTGCTTTGGGTTCTATTGTAATCACCGAAAATCACGCCGGGGCTTTCAAACAAGGCAACACAACACTTACATTGGCATTGCCTACTGGTTTTGAGTTTAATACTAGTGCCAGCCCAGTAGCTACTTTGCTCAACAATGATGGCGCCAGTACGCTGAACGCCAGCGTGACAACTACTGGGCTAAATCTTGCATATAGTTTCAGTGCAGCATCTACCACTCTTAGCAATAGTATTACCATTACAGGGTTAGAAATAAAGGCAACAACAGGTTCAGCCACTGCGGTTACGCTTAAACCTAGTAACACTGCGACTGCCACTCATTTTGATGGCTTAAACAATGACGTATCTTTTGCCTCTATGGTATCAGTAAACGCTCCCAACACTCCTTCTTTCACGGCGAGTCCATCGGTAACCAATGGTTCCACTAATGTATGTACAGGACAGTCTTATACTTATGCTATCAACAGCGAGGTAGGCGTAGATTATGAATGGACGTTTCCATCGGGAATGACAGTAACCGGAGGAAGCACTACTTCTGAAACAATCACACTATTAGTGGGCAGTGGTGCAGTATCGGGCATGGTAAGCGTAAGGCTTAAAAACCAAACAAGCAACTGCACCAGTGGGTGGTTGCAAGAGAGTGTAAGTGTGGTAAATAGTGTGGCATCGGCTCCTACCATCAATACTATCAGCGATATGTGCGAAGGAGATTCACAAACAATTACTATTGTACCAGTAAGTGGAGCCACCAGCTATACCTGGGACTTTACCTGGACTGATGGCAATGGTAACAACGGAAGTTTTTCGGGGACACCAGCTGGTGCTTCAGATAATTTTTTGGCGTATACCGCAAATAATATCTTTGCCAGTGCACCTGCTACCGAAAATAGCATAGAGGTAACCCTTACAGTAAAGGGAGTATCGGCTACTTGTGGCAATGGAGCCACCAGTACGCAAAAGTTTAATGTAAAAAGAACCGTGGTGAGTATTACCAACGCTACTACCTCTTTTTCTACAAGTAGTGCCAAAGAAGCCTTGACTGCTTCGGCAAATGGGACAAATATTACAACAGGTGTTTTTTCAGGACCAGGAGTAGTGCAAGACAACGGGGGAACTTATTACTTTGACCCTTCATTGCTTGGGGCAGGTTCTTATACAGTTACTTGTACTTATACCGACCCGGTTACTTCATGTCTAGGCACAGCCACCCAAAACTTTTTAGTGTCAGCTACCAATGCCTTAGGATTAAGTGCTGGGTACTGTAATGGGGATAACACCGCCCACCCTTTTAGTGTAACCAAAGTGGTTTCTCAAAGCAAAGATAAGCTAGAGTATATTCATAGTTTGGTAACCACCAATGGTGTAGCTATTGATGGTTCAAAGACGGGTAACAATGCTGCTATAGCAAATAACGGAAATTGCTCAGGAGCACCTAATAATAATGTAATGACAAGCGAGGACTTTCATTATACTTTTACTCCTTCAAATGCCACTGGTACAAGTGTAGATATTGTAGCCAATATAGTCACTGTTACTTATGATTTAGACCCTTCTGATAATGTAATTGGTATACAAAATTGTAACACCTCTACCAAAACCCTGGGAAACATCACGCTTAACTCAGCTCCTACGCCTGGGATTACTAATGTAACAAGCTTTAGTTTATGCGCCGATGGAACTACCGAACATACTTATGAGACTGCTTCGGTCACTAACCATACCTACCAGTGGGAGGTGATACCAGCAAGTGCTGGCGATATTATAGGGAGCAGTACAGGCAATCAGGTAAAAGTTCGCTGGAATACAGCCAGTACCACCCCTGCCCATCAATTAAAAGTCACCGAAAAGGATGCCATTGGTTGTGATAACTCTGATGCTCTAGACATTGCAGTCAACTCCTTACCTACTATTGATTTTACGGGCAGCGATGGGTCTGCGGGCAGGACAGCGCTTAATGCTGCTTGCCCCAATACACCAGTAACTTATACAGCTACCAATACAGGTTTAGGCAGCTATAATTGGGTAGTTTCTAATGGAACCACGCTTTCGCCCAATACTACCAGTTCTTCTATACAAGTACAATGGACAGGTACTGGCACTGGTACGCTCTCGTTGCAAGTGTCAGATGGTACCTGTAACAAAACCGTAGATGGAAATGTAACCATCAATACTGTGTCTACCCCGTCGTTGATCAGCACCCCTCAAACCACTGTATGCGCCAATAGCACAAATATCGGTTATAGTGCTTCCAGCAATTGCGAATGGACAATCACGGGCGGAACCATTGTGAGTACTGGTACTACTACGGCAAGCAATGCAGCTAACATAGCCATCAATTGGGGAAGCAGCACTGCTGGTTCTATTACTATCAGAGAATCTGTCGGAAGCTGCCTGGGAGATAACAAAACGGATATTACCATTACGCCGTTAGCCACCGTAAATTTTACTGGCTTGCCCTCTACTGCAACAGTATGTAAAACATCGAAACTGACAGTAAATCCTACCATTAACAATGCAGCTCCTAGTACTGCTACTACCACTTCAGAGTTTTTTGTAGTGTATGATGAAACGGCTACTACCGAAATAGCTCGTTTTGAAAAAACTGACCACAATAGTGCGAGTTTTGAAATAGATTTTAATGATCCAACTGCCAATACTACTACTCATACCTTTGCGGCTGGCAAATATACATTGTTATACGAATACCGTGATGCTACCACAGCTCAATGCCAGGCAGTGTCGTCGCATCAAAGTTTTACTCTAGAGGCAGTCGACAATGTAAACTTTACAGTAGCAGCTACTGGACTGCCACTTGCCAATAAGTATTGCATAGACGGAGGGCAACTTACGTTAAACCCAGTGTTTACAGGTAGCAGTACTACCGCAACTCCGGCTACCCAAGGTTATTTCCGAATAATAAAAGATGGTACAACTAATTTTAACTTGAGCGCAGGAGACAATGTAATTGACTTGGCAAAACTTGGTGGGCAGGGCAGCTATCAGGTAACTTATATTTTTACTTCGGTAGGTGGTGCCTGTGTGCAGTCGTCTACCCCCCAAACCTTCCAATTGAATACATTGCCTGTGTTGGGTATTACCAACATAAACACTGGGGGGTACTGTACCAGAGACGGTGGCAAAGTAGCACTGGGGGCTACGGTTGGTGGGCTAACCCATACCCTTGCGCTCAATGCAGGCACTGAGTTTTTTGAAATCAAACGTGCAAGTGGCACTTATGAAACATTGGTTGACCCTGCGACTGGTAATCCTACCAATATGTTTGACCCCACCCGCCCTTTGCCTTCAGAAACAGCTATTGCCAGTAATGCCAATGCCAGTACCTGGAACAGCATTGCTGGAACATACCAAATCAGGTATACTTATACCGATGGTACTACTACTTGCAAGAATACTTCGGCAGAATACAATATTGTAGTAAACGCTCTGCCTATACTGGACTTTATTGGGTTAAACACTACTCAATCTTACTGTAACAACTTTGGGGCGGTCACACTTACCCCCATTGATAATGGCTCTATCATTACTACCCCGGTTACTTTCAAATACCGCAGAGTGGGTAGTACTGGTACATACACTAATTTTAACAGTGGTAACACTTTCAATACCAGCACCCTGGGTGAGGGATCTTTTGAGATTATGTTTGACTACACCAATGGCAGTAATTGTACTGAAAGTTCTTCGTTGCAAACAGTAACAATTGAGTCGGTACCTACTGGAATTGCAGTAACTGCTGAACGATACGAACACCAGAATTTTATCAAGTTCTCGTCTTCTGCAGCAAATATAACTACCGCTACTAAATGGAATTGGACTTTTGGCGATGCAACCACCAGCACTGAGCAAAACCCGGTAAAATCGTGGAACAACCCGGCTTCACAATTGGTAAACTACACCCTTTCGGTAAATACTGGTTCGGTCAATCTTTGTGAAGATGCCATTACTAAGTCTTATAGTGCAGACTTTAGCTTTACTGGACATTGTTTGAACAACCCTACGCAATTTACTGACTTGTCGCAGTCATCTACCGACCCAATTGCTACCTGGGCGTGGGACTTTGGTGACGGCACTGGGACGTCTAACCTGCAAAACCCAAGTTATACTTATCAGGCAGCGGGTACATACTGGGTAAAACTAACCATTACTACCCAAGATGGATTGGGTACATATATATTGCACAAACGCATAGACATTTTCCCGATCAACACCATCAATGAATCACAAACATATGCCGAAAACTTTGAATCGGGTACTGGGGGTTGGATTACCCACGGGTTGGTCACTGTAGATCAAACCTCTATTGACAGTACAAGTTGGAAATTGCAAACTCCTAAAGGGTTTAATATTACAAGTACTAATGGTACATCTTGGGTAACTGATAACAGTGATAATGCCAATCGTCCAGCCAGTAACACCTATAACTACAACGACAATGAACAATCTTACATTGAAAGTCCTTGTTTTGATATTACAGGGTTAAGTCGTCCAATGATTTCGTTTGATTTTTGGTCAGACACTGACCAAGGTGCGGATGGTATAGTACTTTTGTATACCATAGACGATGGTAAAACCTGGGCTCGTTTGGGTTCGCAAAATTTAGGCATTGAATGGTATGACAGCAAGGCTATTTTGGGCTCACCAGGTAGTAGCTATAGTACTAATAATGCTGCCAACCAGGGCTGGTCGGGCAATACAACTCAAGCCTGGCGCACGGCAAGGTTTAGTTTGACTGAAGCATTACAAGAAATGAATGGCTTTACTACCAAAATGATTCGTTTCAGACTGGCATTTGGCAGCAATAGTGATAACCCTACTGACGTAAATCTTGATGGGTTTGCCTTTGACAATATTACCATTGGTAACCGAAACCGGGTAGTATTGCTAGAGTACTTTATCAACGAAGGGGTGACCGATGCAGGAACACTGGACAAAGCCGCGAAGGATTTCCCGAACACTGGCAATAGCGACGAAATTATTAGTATTCATCACCATACGGGTTTTCCGGCGGTAGATGCCATCAACGCTCAAAACACCCAAGACCCTAGTGCACGTGCTTTTCATCATGGCATTCGTGAGGTGCCTCGTGGCATTATAGATGGTTACACAAGAGATACTCTTTTAGGGCAGTGGGCTACCGACTATTATGCAGACCGTACCCTGATTATTTCACCTTTTAACATCAGCATTGCTCAGCCTACAGTATCGGGCACACAATTATCAGTAAACGCTACCATTACCGCCTTACAAAGCTTTGACCGTCCTTTGGTACTACATGTAGTAGTCATAGACTCATCTGTTACCAGCAATGGGGTGCAGTTTTATAATGTGACCCGCAAAATGTTGCCCGATGCTGCGGGTACTTACCACAACACGCCGTGGCAAACAGGTACTACCAAAGATTTGAGCTTTACCTGGGACTTTGGTACGCTGGCAACGAGTGGAATGAAGGTAGTAGTGTTTGTAGAGGATTACCAAACCAAAGCAATTTATCAGGCGGGCGTGAGTACATTTGTCGGTGCCCGTACTGGTGGTACCCAAGATCTGCAACAGGTAACTGGCTTGAGCAATCAAACAGACGAACTGCCTGTAAGACTATACCCTAACCCTGCCACTACCCAGATGTATGTAGCATTAGAAAATGCCCCTGTTACTGCCATCGAATGGCAAGTAATTGCTATGAGTGGTAAGGTAGTACAGCAAGGGAAGTGGTTGCCAGGTAGCAATCAAAAAATACTGGAAGTGACCAACTTGTCGGAAGGTATGTACATTTTGCGAATGCAGGATAACAAGCGGCAGGTGTTCCGAAGGTTTGAGAAAAAATAAAGTAACTTGTAGTAACAATAGTCTGCAGCACTCACAGGGTGCAACTTTAAGCGGCAAGCTTCAAGTTGCACCCTGTTTAGCTCCGTTGAGCTCATCACAGCAAGCTGCTGTAGATTTGGTTCATAGGGAGCTAACAAATTCATAGTATGCTTATTTTCAATGGGTTATGAATTTATTAGTTAGAAGCCCCGACAGGGGGCAAGCTTCAAGCGACAAGTCGCAAGTCCTTAGATACCGATGAATATCGGTGCTAGACCCTGTTTAACTGCGTTGAGCTCATCACAGCAAATTGCTGTAGATTCGGTTCACAGGTAACTACACTTTTGTATCACGTTGATTTTCAGTAGCTTACAAAAAGCATAGTTAAAAGTCCGCAGCAGACTCGAATAAATGTTCTTATGCTTGCTCATCAACAAGTGAAAGTAATGTTAGTTTTTTACTAAATTCTTTTTTGTAGTGTTTGTACCACAAACGCTCATATAGAGTTTAACTGGCTGGTTATCAGTAAAAATTCTCACTTGAAATCACTGCGGAGTACTGGTAGTAGGAGATCACAAAAAAAGGGTTTGCGGTAAGCAAGCCTTTTTTTGTGGCATTTTATCAGAAGTTTTTAATGAATAAAATCACGCTGGAAAGCATAGTAAGTCTACCTTGAGCAATGCTTTTTTTAGAAGAAATGAGTGCCCTAACACAACGCAAGGTAGTAACAATACGTGTAAATTTGTCTGGTGAAGGAGCAGTAGTCAAGTGCTCTTCAAAGATTATATGACTCAAGCAATAAAAAACAACTTATAAACATTCTACGGCTTATTTTATTATTTTAAAACAATAGTTTTCATAATACATTTTTTACAAAATAATATTTTACTATAAAAATAATAAAAAATATTCTTCTAACTGAGACACATATATAAAGCAAAGCGTATTGGCTCTGATAAACTACTCGACAACTGTCTAAAACAGGCAAAAGTCGCAGAACTAAACAGATAGATAGTTAGAAGAAATAAAAACTAATAAAATTGGCAATTAGTCTATTATTTCGGTATGCCCTCAATTGTAAAATATGATTTTTTCAATACACAACAGCCTTAAAGCATTTTCAAGTAATTTTTATTATAAATATTTTTATTTTAAAAAAAACTTTTAAGGTTTTTCCCCGTTAGAATTGTCAAAGTAGAACGACGAATAAAGTCTAATTACGCACACACAATTGTTACAACACTAAAATTTAATCAATAAAAACCGAAATTTTAATAATGACAACATGAAAGCGATTACAGACCACCAACAGTATCAGTATTTCACCAAGTTATTGACGTCGTTTCCTGAGTGGAATGAAATCTCAGATTCGGCACAATCACGCATCATGAACACTTTGGACAGGGAGATTAAAAAAGAGTCTTCTGAGCCAGTAATTATTCGCTTTGCAAATGAAATTGCACTTTCATTGCATTCATATGAAAGAATCGTTATAGAAAAAATAATGAAAAAACTCCAGATCAGTCTGGTGGTTTTTGAACAGATTCAGCAAATCATTTCCGAACGCATTATTCAAGAACAAAACATTCGCTTGGACTCTCGAATAGACAAAGACCTGGGGCTAGACAAGCTAGATTTAATTTGGGTGATTTTACGATGCGAGCAAATCTTCCATATTCAAATTGACGAAGAGGCCGTGATTCGCCCATTGGTTACTATACAGGCGTATGTAACTTATATATCACAATTGTACCTTCAAGAACGAGAGTTCTCCACCAAAACTAGATTTATGAATGCATCATAACTACTATAAAAGTATCAAATAGCCTCGAATTACATTTGAGGCTATTTTTATATTCCTTCCTGTATGCATAGCTCGCTGCTTGTATTGCTTACCCGCCCGATTTTTTTGCCTTATACCCTGCACTCTTGAGCAACTCCATCACCTTATCACGCATATCGCCCTGAATAATAATTTCACCATCTTTGGCACTCCCTCCTACTCCACACTTGGTCTTCAGCATTTTACCCAGTGCTTTCAGGTCATCGTCGGTACCCACAAAACCAGTGACTAGAGTAGCTGCTTTCCCTTTGCGGTTTTTCTTGTCTAGCATCACCCTTAAGTCTTGTTGATTGACAGGCAAGGTTTCTTCTTCCTCTTCTCCTTCAGTATCATATTCAAAATCGGGGTTGGTAGAATACACCGTTCCTAAGCGACTTTTCCAATTGTCTTGGTCATCTTTCTTTTTTCTGTTATTTCTACTCATAATTTTTTCATTTAGCTTTTTCTTAGCATCTGGTTTCGTGTGAAAACGGAGGGTTGTTGAGGATTAAACCAAGCACAAAAAATGGCACATAAGTAGCAGCAAGTAATTAGCTATAAGACTGCAAGTAAGGATAACTCATTATAAGTCTTTTATATTATATTTAGTATCGTTACACGAACATTTTCGTAACAATGTTCAAAGCCTCGTTTTACAACCAAAGAGTGCACTGTAAACCTATGGTTTATTGAGTGCTGATTTTTTATCATATTTGCAAATTAGCAAAAAACATTGTGCCTGGTAAAATAATGGTAAGGAACATGTTCAAAATAAGTGTCGAGATTGAGGGCGTATACTCGACTGAGGCACTTTTTGCAGGCGTAGCCATAGCTACGGCGAAAACCGATGGCTGCAGCCCTGCTGCGCCGAGCTCTGCCAAAGGCTAAAAGTAACGAAAGTCAGTAAAGAGGATATGTTCTAAACCGGACAGTTATTGCGATCACGTTCCTAAGGCTGAAATGCCATCTGTTGGCATTTTATTAACCCTACCTTGTCAACCTTGACTTATGCCTACTACCCATTACTGGTGCTTTCTACTTCGCCAAACAGTTTCTTGTCTGCTATAAAAGGACCAAAGGGTACAATAGAAGCCAATATTGCCAATCCTACTTTTTTCAACGGCCACTCGTGTTCTATTTTTACCTGTATCAACAAGATACAATACACTACAAATAAAAGCCCGTGTACTGCACCCGTTATTTTTACTGCTTCAGGCATTTGCCAGATGTATTTGAGCGGCATTGCTATGCCTAACAATACCAAAAAAGAGAGGCCTTCCAGAAAACCCATGATACGCAAGCGCCCCAAGGCAGTTTTTAATGTATTCATTTTTAAAAGTAAGTAAAAGAAGTGGATTAAAGCGGCAAAGTTAATCCTCAATAGATTCAATTACAACGAAACGAATTATTCGCCTGCTGTTTTTTCAATCTTTTAATCAAAACTATAGGTTTAACTCTAAAATGCCTGCCCTCTAATAGGGCAAGCACCAAGCATTGTCCTTAGGTTTTATCTGTCAAAGTGTACCCTAAAAGTACTCTACCCTACTATTTTTCACCCTGATTTGTGTCTTCACAACCGAGTTTACGAGTCCTTAGATACCGATGAATGTCGGTGCTCAGCAAAGCTAAATCAACCCACCCATAAGCCTAAAAACGACTTATTTTAGGGTTCCGATCGGTTGGTGAAGACACACAACCGAGGCGAGGACGGTACTTTTAAAAAACCGAAGCTACAGTTTTACTGTGCTGAGCTCAACGAAGTTAAAAGCTGGGTAGAGTACCCTAAAAGTAAAAAGAATAGTAGCCTTTTGTTCCATCTTTGCTCACCCCTTGAATATATATTTTACCTTGCAAGTCGCTTAACAAGCTTTCTACCTCTTTGGGTGTTTTTACAGGCTGACGGTTGATATGGGTAATCACGAAGCCTTCTTGCATACGCAAACGACTAAATAAACCCCGGCGTACTTTGAGTACTCTTACTCCTCCACTTTCTACCCTTAGTTTTTGGCGTTCAGTTTTAGAAATTTTTTCCAGCTCTACCCCTAATTTTTTCGAGTAAAATATCTCTCTTTTGAGCACGCCTGTAGTACCTTCCCGATTTTTTAGCTTAAGCTGCACCGTTTGGGTACTCTTGCCCCGTCGATAGGTCAGTTTTATTTTGTCTCCTGGGCGAAAATAGCTCATTTCCTCCATAAACGTACTTTTACCGTTTATCTTGACACTATTAATTTTTAGTATCACATCACCAGGTTTTATGCCTGCTTTATCGGCTTCACTGTCTGGGTTTACCTCTGTTACTACAGCTCCATCAAACGAGTTAGATTTAATATTAAACCTTTGGGCAAGCTTAGTGCTCAACTCACTTACTTTGATACCACTAAACGCTTTTTGCACTTCGCCATATTGTACCAAGTCATTAAACACTTTTGCTACAATGTCTACAGGCACCGCAAAACCATACCCGGCATAAGAGCCTGTGTGTGAAAGAATCGCGGTGTTGATACCCACCAACTGACCTTTAATATTGACCAAAGCTCCTCCACTGTTCCCAGGGTTAATAGCAGCATCAGTTTGAATAAAAGACTCTAGGGGAAACTGCCCACCTAGCAAAGCGATATCGCGCCCTTTGGCACTTACTATTCCTGCGGTTACGGTAGAGGTCAGGTTAAAAGGATTACCAATGGCAAGTACCCACTCACCTACGTTTAATTTTTTGGAGGTACCTCTTGTAATGCTGGGCAAACCTTTGGCGTTTATTTTGAGTACCGCAATGTCAGACGAGGGATCAGTACCAATTACTTTTGCTTTGTAAGAACGTTTTTCGTGAATTACTTCTATAGTTTCGGCACTTTCTATCACGTGGTTGTTGGTTACAATGTAGCCATTGTCGGTAAATATTACGCCCGACCCTGACGCTAACCGCTTGCGACCTCTACCTCCATTGCCAAAGAAAAAATCGAATACATCATAAGAGTTATATTTAGCATCTGACACTGTTTTGATGTATACAACGCTACGAGTGGCTACATTGGAGGCTTTTACAAAGTCTCCATTCAGTTCAACGAGCGACTTATTGTTGACCATTTTGGTGTTAGTGTCCCGGTTTTCGGGTATCACCAGGTTCTGTTCATTGCTATTGCTCCTCTTGCCCGAAGATTGGTTGACCAGATAAAAGCAATAGCCACCTATAATGGCAGAGAAAAAGCTCAATGCTATGGTTTTTATGGTATTGTTCATAATTTAAATATTTTAGAGATGGTTGTTCTGTTGCATTATGTGACAGCATAAGCATGTTGCCCATTTACAACAAAATTAGTGATTTTTTTATATTGTATTCATCTTGGGTTTTGTGCTGGGTTGTAATATCACCATTTCGTGTGCCAACGCCCTGACTTTTCGCCTGAAAGTAAAAACTCAAGATAGATGATGTTGTTTCAGCAATAGTTTTGCTTAAACAACATATTTACCCTAAATAATGTTAAAATGTCAGTGAATAAAAGCGTGTACATCAGTCAATCTAATTATATTCCCTGGAAAGGCTACTTTGACAGTATCAATCAAGTAGACGAATTTATTATCTATGACGAGGTGCAGTATACCCGACGCGACTGGCGTAACAGAAATAAAATTAAAACTACTCAGGGGGTGCAGTGGTTGTCTGTGCCCGTGCAAACCAAGGGTCGTTTTTTGCAAAAAATAAATGAAACTAAAGTAAGCAATGCCCAATGGGGTAAAAAGCACTGGCAAATATTGCAACACAATTATAGCAAAGCGCCTTTTTTTGAGTTATACGCCTCTGTTTTTGCTCCTCTGTTTATGCACCCTCCCAGTGAGTGGCTCAGCGAGATTAATTATGCTTTTATCAAGCAAGTCTGTCAGGTTTTGGGCATTCAAACCCACCTTTCGTTCTCTAGAAACTTTACCTTAACTACAGGCAAAACGGAGCGATTGGTGGATTTATGCCAGCAAGTAGGAGCCACTGACTACTACTCAGGAATGGCGGCTAAAAACTACCTCGACGAAACCTTGTTTGCTCAAGCAAATATCAGGGTACATTATATCAATTATACTGCGTACCCTACTTACCCCCAACTTTACCCTCCGTTTGAGCACGCGGTGAGCATACTAGACCTGTTATTTAACACTGGAGAAAAGGCCAGGGATTTTATGAAGACATTTGAGCAATGAAAAAACAGAAAAAACTGATCATTGTAGGCAATACTACCAACGCCCGGCTTGCCCATTGGTATTTCAGCCACGACAGCTCTTACGAGGTGGTGGCTTTTTCGGTACACGAGGCATACATTCAAACCAATGTATGGCAAGGTTTACCAGTAGTGCCTTATGAACAACTGGAACAACTATACCCTCCCGATCACTTTGATGCTTTTGTGGCAATTGGTTACAAAAAAATGAATCAAATACGCGAACAAATGTATACCCAAACCAAGGCTAAAGGTTATTTTTTGCCCAATTATATCAGTTCTCGTTGTACTTTTCTTACCGAAGCACCCATAGGCGATAATAACTTGATTCTGGAAGATAACACCGTTCAACCTTTTGTACATATAGGCAACAACAATGTGCTATGGAGTGGCAATCATATAGGGCACGACACTGTTTTGCATCATCATATTACCCTTACTTCGCAGGTGGTAGTATCGGGCTATTGCACTATTCATAACAATTGTTTTTTGGGGGTAAATGCCACCATACACAACGAGGTTACATTGGCAAAAGCCACTTTGGTAGGGGCAGGGGCAATTATACGCAAAAACACCCGCAAAAAAGAAGTATACTTGCCAGCCAAAACTATTTTGTGGCACAAAAAAAGCGATGAATTGGATTTTTAGGAATGGTACCAAAATAAATTTACATTCTTAACCTCATCTTTTGAGGCTATACTTTGTTAAAAAATAGCCGAATAGCGATGCTATTAGCCGATTTTTTGCCTCGTCTAGCAACAAAATATTTTATTAAACTATAGAAATTTATTTTTACACCATTCCTTAGACAAGTGACTAATTTATGAAAAAAATCACGGTGGTTACTTCTTTGTATAAATCAAGGGCATACATTCCTGAGTTTTATCGTCGTATCAAAGATTGTATTGTTTCGCTGGGACTGAGCTATCAACTGGTATTTGTCAACGACGGTTCGCCCGACGATTCGGTAGAAGTGGTAAAGCAACTCATGGAACAGGATCCTCACATCACCCTGGTAAGTTTATCGCGCAATTTTGGGCAGTATCCAGCGATGTTTGCAGGCATGCAATATGCTTTGCAAACCAACCCCGACTATGTGTTTATTTTAGATGTTGACCTGGAAGAAGCTCCCGAAAACCTGGCAAAGTTTTATCCCCTCATGCAAGCCAAAGCAGGCACAGACGTAGTATACGGAGTAGTAAAAAAGCGCCAAGGATTTTTTGTGAAAAAGGTACTAGGCAATTGGTTTTTATGGGTGCTTGACAAACTCAGCGAACACCAAATACCCCGCAATCAGGCATGGGCACGGCTTATGAAGCCAAATTATTTGCAGCACTTATTGCAATACAACGAAGCCGACACCTACCCGGTAGGGCTTATGCACCTGACAGGGTTCAACCAAGTGCCCTGCCCTATAGACAAACCATACAAGGGTAGCACCACCTATTCGTGGCGTAAACGTGCCTATGCTGCCTTAAGTGCGGTTACCTCGTTCTCGTCGCGCGCTTTGCTTTACATCGCTTTTATGGGCTTTGGTATTTTCTTTTTTTCTGTCTTATTCATTCTCAGTATTGTAGTGCAAAAGCTTGCCTATACTGACTTTCAGGCAGGTTGGAGTTCTATTATAGCCTCTATTTGGTGCATTGGCGGACTCATTATTTTTTGTCTGGGGGTAATAGGTATGTACATTGCTCAAATCTTTAATCAGGTAAAAAACCGCCCACTGTATATTATAAAGTCTGTGTTAGGCAAAACTGAGTAAATGATAGTTGACGATAGAATCAATAGTGACCACCAAAAAACAATTGTATGCAACGCTGGCAAAAACTTGGGCTAATTTATAACCGTCAACACTACCAGGCAGTACCGTTGGCGCACTTTATTGCCCCACATATCATACGTATTTTTTTTAGCACCCGTGACCTTGCCAACCAATCACTGCCTTGTGCTATAGACTATGATTTGCACCAACAAAAGGTAGTCAATGAGTTCAAAATAGAAGTACCTCTGGGCAACCTGGGTATGTTTGACCAAAACGGCATTATGCCCACTGCTTTGCTCGACCAGGGCAACGAATTGTGGATGTATTATATTGGTTGGAACACAGGAGGCAGTGTACCTTTTAGAAATGCCATTGGCTTGCTGATAAGTAAAGATGGGGGCCATACTTTTCAGAAACACGCCCAAGGCCCTTTGTTAGACCGTTGCGTGTATGACCCCTGTTTTGTAGCAAGCAATTGTGTATTGGCAGAAGAAGGATTTTACCGTATGTATTACCTTTCTTGTGTGCAGTGGCAAGCACAGCCTACGGGGGAAGTGCAACATTATTACCATATCAAGTACGCCGAATCGGCCAATGGGATTGACTGGAAAAGGGAAGGCAAGGTAGCTATAGGTTTTAAAAATGAGTACGAATATGCTATTTCAGTGCCCAGGGTAATCAAAGAAGCGGGCAGGTATAAAATGTGGTACTCATACCGGGCAAGTGCCCACACGACTACTTATCGTATTGGATATGCCGAGTCGGTCGATGGGCTGGATTGGGTGAGAAAAGATGAACTGGTAGGCTTAGATGTTTCGGCAGAGGGATGGGACAGCCAAATGATTTGTTATCCAGAAATATTTACTTTTGAGCACAAGCGGTATATGTTGTATAATGGCAATGAGTACGGCAAGTCAGGAATAGGTTTAGCGGTGAGTTTGTAGCTGCTATTGGCTATTCAATAAAAAAATATAAAATGCAAATTCCGTTTAACAAGCCCTATTTTACAGGCAAAGAAACTACCTATATCAAGGCAGCCGTTGATCAAATGGTGATTGCATCGGATGGGAAGTTTACCAAAAAGTGTCAAAGTTTTTTTGAACAACACTATGGTTTTGGCAAATGCCTGCTTACTACTTCGTGTACCAGTGCTCTAGAGCTGGCTGCTTTGCTGTTGGACATAGCCCCTGGCGATGAGGTAATTGTGCCTGCCTATACATTTGTGAGCACTGCCAACGCCTTTGTCCGGCGGGGAGCCAGGGTAGTTTTTGCTGATAGTACCCCTGCTCACCCCAATGTAGATGTTACCCAGTTAGAGGACTTGATTACCCCCCGAACCAAGGCTATAGTAGTGGTACATTATGCGGGGGTGGCCTGCCACATGGAGGCGGTCATGGCTTTGGCAAACAAACATCAAGTATTTGTAATAGAAGATGCTGCCCAGGCAATTCATAGTTTTTATGCCGGTAAACCTTTGGGTAGCTTTGGACATTTGGCGGCTTTTTCTTTTCACGAAACCAAAAATATTATTTGTGGTGAAGGAGGCATGTTGGTGATCAACGATGATCGCTTTACAAAACGAGCCGAAATAATCAGTCGCAAAGGAACCAACCGGGCAGCATTTTTTCGGGGCGAAGTGAGCCAATATGAGTGGGTAGATATAGGAGGATCATTTTTACCTCCCGATACCAGTGCTGCTTTTTTATATGCCCAACTAGAGCGTCTGTCTGACATTCAAACCCAACGCCAGGGTATATGGCAACGTTATCAGCAAGGTTTGGCGGTATTAGCACAAAAAGGGCATGCCGACTTGCCACAAATACCTGACTATGCCCAACCTAATGCCCACATTTTTTATATAATTTGTAAAAGTAACGCTGAACGAAACCAATTGATTGATTACCTACGAACATTTGGGATACAGGCAGTTTTTCACTATTTGTCGTTGCACCAATCACCATTTTATCAGGCGCAACACGATGGTAGGTGTTTGCCCCAAAGCGACAAGTACGCCGATTGCTTGCTTAGGCTGCCTTTTTTTTATGAGTTGCCCCTCCTCCAGCAACAAGAGGTCATTCGACGAGTCATTCAGTACTTTGAACCCTGACTCAAGGTATTTTTGGACGGCTTTTTGCAAAATCAGCCATAGGCTAAAATTATGTGATATATGGCAACAGATGAACAAGAAAATTTATTAAAAACTTTAGATCGGGCATCTGATGGACTCATGTTTATGAGCGAATCTGATTATCCGTTTGAGTCTTTTTACTGGGATTTTAAAGAAGAACTCACTGCTAACAAGGTACTAACCCTGGCAAATGAAGCACCAGATGCTATTGTAAAAGAGTTGAAACTGGATGCGTTTTTAAAAAACTCGGTGGCAGAAGAAAGTTGGTATGATGCTAAAGAAACCAAGGTTGCCCGACAGTTTCAGCGATTGGTAGAAACCCTCAAAAGAAACCTACAGGAGCTTCGGGTTTTTAGAGTAGGGGGCGCCGAAGCTGATGTATACATTGTGGGTAAGGCGGAGTTTGGGGGCTATGCCGGGCTTGTTACCCATGTGGTACAAACCTAAGCAGGTGATCATCAACAAGCGATAAGTAATACATACAGTTGACCTATCGCTTGTTGATGGAATTTTGGTCAAAACAAGCTATTTTACTTCTTTTAGTTGATTGCCAATGAGCTTATATTTTTTGGCTATCTTGATAGACGGGCAACAACGGGCGTCTTCTTTTTTGTACTTCATTTTTTGAGCTTTGATAGTGCCATTTTCTATCGCCAAAGGAATGGTATTGTTTACATTGGTTTGGTTAATTATTACGGTTAACTTACCTCCTCGGTTGATAAGTATCGCCCACCCCATACCAGCACTGGCATTGCCCATACTGCCTTTAAAACCACAATTATATTGCACCACACCTTCAGGTTTTCCATCGCCGTTGAGGTCTCCCACTACTGTATTTACCGGGTAGCAGTCGCGATCACTCCCTTCTATCAATGTTTTTTGAGCTTCGAAAACTTCATTCAATTGTTCTTTGCTTACTTGGCTATAAGCGGTATTTACCAAGCCTGTTAACAAAACAAGGGTAAAAAACACCTGGATTTGTTTTTTCATCATTGTTCAGTTTAATTTATCATAAGTAAAACCATAAAAATAGTTCCTGAAATGATCACACTTTATTTTTCACTATTTCAAAGAGTAGCAACGAAACTTTTATTTTGAATGGGTGATTTATAAAAACAACGAAAATCGACAAACTACAGGTGTTTTAACTAAAGCTGCTCGATTTGCTCTTTAGTCAGCCAGTAGCTTTGATATGTCAGCATAACAAATCTGCTTTTTCATCTAGTGCAGTTGCAGATACTTT
>NZ_AAWS01000074.1 GCF_000169175.1 Microscilla marina ATCC 23134 | reverse complement strand
AGGAGCCGTAACGGGCTTTGGGCAAGTTGATAAATACCAATGTTCAAGGCGATCAACAACCCAGCCGCTACCCCAGAAAACCGCCACTTGTTTTTTTTCTTTATTTCTGAGGCTCTCAAGGTAGCTTCCCACATGCTATCAAAACCAGGGGTAAACCCAGTCTCTGTTTCTTTTTGTTGTTTAAATAAGTTTTTTAATTCAGAATCTTGCCAGGGTTTAGCAGCCATATTTATTATTTTTTATTGAGTCGAAAAATATAAATTTTAAAACAAGTCACGGGTGAGGTTTGCCTGTTTTAGTCTTTTTCTTATTGTTTTTTACCGCGTTCGTAATGAGTTCTTGCGGTGCCAGTCGTAATGCCCATAACCTTTGCCGCCTCTTCTATGCTTAAGTCCTGGTAAAACACCAAATGCAATATTTGTTGCTGTTGGGCAGACAGTTGCTTAAGCATTGTTTGAAAAATGAGCTGTGTCTCCTGATCTTGTGGGCTTGCGTCAACCTGGTGAGTAAACAGGTCAATATGACCACTCAACGCATCATTCAACTGGATAAGGTGAGGAGATTTTTTGCGGTAAAAGTCAATGGCAGTATTTCTTATTATCGTAAAAAGCCAGGTTTTAAATTGTGCCTTTTGTTGACGGTACTTTGCTTTCTCTTCCAGTATTTTCAAATACGACGACTGTAGCAAATCTTCTGCTTCTTCCCGATTACCATTACAACACCTGAGTGCCCAGGCAAAACTCTCCTGGTGATAGGTCTCCAGTTGTTGTCGTATTTGTATAATATCCATTGTATATAAAATCTGAGAAGTTGTTTGGTTATTTTATCGCGGGAGAAAGTGATTTATAGTACATCATCTACAAAAAGCCTTAACAGCTATAGTTAAAAAGGGAGAGGCACCCATTTTTGTACTTAGGAATAGTAAGGAAAGATTACCGTGCCACTGAAAAGTTGTTTTTTGTCTATTCCTTCGTGGATTTTTGGCATAACCATACGTGTGATCGTGGTTATCTTTGAACTTTGCCAGTGTTCTTTGTTGTGCAGGAAAAAAGGAAGACAAAAAGTGATGATTTGCCAGTGTAGAATATTTTTTATCTCCGTAGGTGGGTGAACCTTATGTTCGAAATCTCGACAATTGTATTGTCGAGGTTAACAAAAGTTATCCACAATCCACATTTGCTTTGTTGATAAGTCTGACTACCTGTGCAACAAGCTCATTGATTAGTCGTTTTAGAGAGTCAAGTTTATGAACTAAATTCTTGACAATCTTCATTCTTGACCTATTTTTGTGTATAGCCATTAAATACAACCCATGTATTATCATAAAATTCATTATTTACTTGTTTGCTCAATTTTTTGCCTGTTTTTATTACCCTTACAAACCCTGGGGCAAACCAAGCTCCTGACTGAAGATGAATTGCTAGAGGCAAAAGTGTATACCACGCTCAAAGAAGCATTACAAAACCCCGACAGTGTATTTAAGTTTAAGCTCAGAAACCGCTTGCTTGAAAAAGTACCTGAAGAACTGTTTCAGTTCAAAAATATCCAAAGCCTTGAGCTGGAAGTCAATCACTTTAGGCAGTTTCCAGTGGGGGTGTTGCGTTTTAAAAAACTACAGGTGTTACGTTTGGGCAAAAACTATTTTAGAAATGTACCCGAAGAAATAGCCCAACTTAAGCATTTGCGGGTGCTCGACTTGCAGTGGAACTACCTGACCACCCTCCCCGAAAACCTTGCTAAACTCAAAAAACTAAAAGAACTTAATATCAAGTGGAACGCTTTTGAAGTATTTCCAGAGATAGTGACTAAACTGTCAAGCCTTGAAAAACTCACCATGCACTTTAACAAACTCAAGCGTATTCCAGCGTCTATAGGTAAACTTTCTAAACTACAATACCTGGAAATGTCAGGCAACGAACTCATTGGTTTGCCCAACTCTATTGGCAACCTCAAAGAACTGCTTAGTTTAGATGTATCCGACAATCATTTTATATCATTGCCACAAGAGGTGGGCACCTTGTCTAACCTGGAAATCTTAGACTTAGGCAACAACCAAATTACCCGTTTAAATAGCAAGCGTATACAAATGTTGGTGGCAGCTAAAAAGCTGAACAAAATATGGGTATTGCCTGACAATCTCCATTCGCTTAAGCAACTAAAAACTCTAGATTTGGTAGGCAACCAACTGACTAAGTTGCCTAGTGAAGTAAGCAAAATCAAAAGTCTTACTACGCTAGACCTAAGCGCCAACGAAAACCTAGACCTCAAAATGGTTTGTTCGCAACTTAAGCAGTTGCCTCGTTTAGGCATTGTGGGTTTGCGTTATTGTAAACTTACAGCATTGCCGCCAGAGTTGGGCGAACTTACCCAACTACAGGGTTTAGACCTTTACGAAAATCAGTTAACCCAGTTGCCCAAAGAAATGGGCAACCTCAAAAGACTACAAGTGTTAATTCTTATCAAGAATGCCTTTACCAAAAGCACCCAAAAGAAAATACGCGAAATGATGAAGCACTCAGAAGTGATTTTTGGCGAATACGAAGGGAGGAATTGATGGATGCTGTGTAGGGAGGGATAAGTGTACCCAGAAAACCTGCACAGCATTTTTTTACTTCAATAAGCGCATCACCTGTTGATATGCAGGTTTTGCCAGCTCGGTTTTAAGCAATTGATAAGGTTTACGAAAGTTGCCCCTACCTCTGTTATCAATAAAAGTGTAGCGTTCGGTTTCTCGTACCTTATGCCCTTTTTCTTTAAGTTGGTTCAAAATCTTTTTTCTCAAAGCAAAATATTGTTCAATGAGTTCTCCAAACCCCTTGTCTATAGCGTTGTAGGCTTTTTTGAAGCTACGATTGCCCAAAATGCCCATATATACCAACTGGTGGCGTTTTTTAGCCCATATCATATATTTGAGAATATAAAACTTAAACTCTAGGTAGGCATAGTATGTAGCGTCTAGTTCTGCAAAAAAATTGAACCAGTCGGCAGGGGTTTGTTTGGTTTCTTTGATATAATAATTATACAAGTTCATAGAGTTTTTTGCTCCCTGATAATAGGCGTTTAGCTCGTCGAGCAAGCCATAAACCCCCTCCAACTGAGTGCCCTGACTTTTTTGCGAAGGCGAAATGTAGGTAGCAAACCTGAATGTTTGCAGGTCTTTGGGTACAATCTGTGCAATTTCTTTACTTGGAAAGGTTTGAGTTTGCGTGACCAATATTGATTGTTGAGTGTGAATGAAAAATAAAGAATAGTGTTTGTTTCGGTTATAAAGGTGTGGTGTTTTTCGCAAAGTCTGGTAAGCAAGACGTTGGGTGTATAAATGACAAATCTCATGTACCACCGTGTTGAGATCTTTGGCGATGTCTGCGTCGGTGGCACCGTTCATAAACGCTACAAAGTCTATATTACTACCCAGGCTCACGCTGGTTTTGCCTATTCGAAACGATGCAGGAGTGTCGTAGTATGCTTTGACTATAGCATACCCATTAGGATCATATTTTTTGAGCAATTGCCAGGCACGCGCTTTTATTTGTGCCCGATTGCGGCTTTGGGCATAGGCAGTGCTGGTGATTTGTATGGTGCATAATAAAATTAGTACACTTTTTAGCCATCCCATGATATAGGGATTTCGGTCGTTTTTCAACAATCCATGATTCATAATTTATGCAGCTACTTTGGTTTGTAATTGTGTTTTTATAGAAGGTGTGATGCGTTGTATTTATCCAGTTGGCAGAGGCTTGTCATGATACTAAGTCATAAAGTGCAGACTATTTTAAAAAACTCAAGGTCTCTTTATTTTTTACGCGTAGCTACCAACAAATTGGCACCTTGCTTTAGGTAGCCAAACGCAAAAGGCAAGGCTTTAATATTTTGGCGTGTATTGTATTTTTGGCGCAAGCTTTTCTGGTAGTATAACTTATTATACATAGCTGGTGCCCCTACATAATGGCCATAAAACGATAAATTCCATCTTTGGGCATCTTTGGCAAAAGCCTTCAGTGGTATACCTGAGTCATCTTGTACACACACCTCAGCATGAGCTAAAATTGCCTTTTGTAAGGTAGCAAAACCAGGTTTGTGCAGCCAATAGCCAGCAGTTTTTAGCATGGCAATAGGGTGGTTAAGCGCATTCATTAGCTGAGTCACTACTTGCTGGTTTTTTTCCTGGCTCAAGTCAGTTTGGATATAAAGCAAAGATTGTTTTCTGGTTTTTGCTACATTCAAAAACTCTATTCTTACCCCTTTGAGGTTGTTTTTTTCTGCCTGAGCAGCTTTATTTTCATCAATCACCGTCTCTATGCTTTGTTTATCCAGCGTTACGTATTCTATATTACTTATGTGGTTATCGGTGCGGGCAAGCAGCACATTCAACACAGGCAATACACCTAACTTACTTAAATGTTGTTGCATGTCTACAGAGCTAAAATATCCTCGTTGTGAGAAAAGACGCAAGGCATTTCTTACATTACCCAAATAAGCATTCAATTCATTTTCTTTAAGGTCTTTAAGTGCAGGTAATGTACCGATTGGCTCGGCTCCCAACAATATGTACTCGTCGCAATTGGGGAATAAGGTATAGGCGTGTAAAAAATCAGGACCACTTAAAGGATATATTAACTGATGCGAAGTGTTGTTAATATGATCGAGCGCAGAAGAACTCCAGGTACGCATCTTTTTCAAACGATCAGCCTCAAGCATTTTCCACATGCCCTCTATGGCTGTAATGTGGGTTTTGGTAGCTTTTTGATCAAAGATACGGGTAACCATTTGATTACCTGCCGTATTGAAAGGCATGCCGCCTAAGATAAGCGCCAGTGAGGTGGCTTTTTCGTCAATTTTCAGGGCAGTATTTTCACCAGTGTTGTTCACTGTTTGCACATGATCCCGTTGAATAGAGCGATTCTCTAAACGAGGCATTTTCTCTTTTTTATCGCCTGCAATGCGATAGATAAAAACAGAAGCTACCAAAACTAAAAAAATCCAGATAAACTTTCTCATAAATAGTGAGCACTTTGCCGAATGGTAAATATACTAAAAAACCTCAAAAACCAATATGATTGTATGGATAATCAAGTAGTTAACCATCTAAGGAAGTGCTTGGTAGATAGGGTGTATGCACTTGCCAAATAAGTATAACTGATGGTAGGTAAAAGGCCTTTATTGTGTATGAGTAAAAACACTCATGTGCTTTTTTGTTAAAGTGGTCGCCCTAAACCTTGAGTTCATCGATCCTTACCAACTTGTGATGACCAAACCATGTTTAACTGTATAAGGTAGCGTATGTTTGGTATGATTGGCTCCTGAGCCTTCTTATTTGTAGATATAGCCTTGTTTCTGTATTAAATACCTGAGCAATTATTAAAAACATGCAAGGTATGACCTAAAAAATACCTGGTGAAAACTGTTTTGTTGAGTTTAAAAGGTGAACAAAGAGAAGTAGGCCTTCCTACAGAGTCAGTAATCAATTGGCTAAGTAAAAATACTTAGAATCATTCTTCTTTGTTTATTGTTATGTATGTATGACCATTCCCTTTTATTTATTCTTTGATCATAGAAAAAAGGTCAATCTATTCAGCTGAGCAAACACAAACGAACTTATTTGGAATAAAAAACTGATAAAATGAAAATTGCTCCCATCACTAACAATGAGTCAGAACGTCTGAAAGCCCTGTATCGCTATAAAATCATGGGTACAGATTTTGAGCAAGAATTTGACGATTTGGTTAAACTTGCTTCTCATATTTGTGAAACTCCCATTTCTTTAATGTCTCTGGTAGCAGAAGATAAGCAATGGTTTAAAGCCAAGGTAGGTCTTGAGCCCAGAGAAACCCCTCGTGAACAAGCTTTTTGTGCGCATGCCATCCACAATCCCGAATTATTTATTGTAGAAGATGCCACCAAGGATGAGCGTTTTCATGACAATCCGTTGGTCACCGGAAACCCTGATATCAGGTTTTATGCTGGAATGCCCCTCACCACCCCTGATGGCTTCAGCCTGGGTACATTGTGTGTAATAGACAAACGCCCCCGTGACTTAAGCGAAGCTCAAAAAACCGCCTTAAAAACTTTGGCTTCTCAGGTGATCGCTCAGTTGGAGCTACGCCTGAAGTTAGAGACCATTGCACATGAAAAGAGAAAAGCTACTGAAAAAAATCAAGACATTGTAGAAAGCATCCGTTATGCCAAGCGTATTCAAAGAGCCATGCTTCCTGCTACCGATGAAGCGCACAAGTTGTTTAGCGACTTCTTTGTTTTTAATCAACCCCGTGACATTATAGGAGGCGACTTTTATTGGATATCGGAAGTAAAAAATAAAAAAATAGTAGTGGTAGCAGATTGTACCGGACATGGGGTACCAGGTGCTTTGATGGGAATGTTGGGCAATACATTGTTGCGCGATGTGGTAGACAAAAAACAAGTGACTGATCCAGAGAAAATTTTGACTTACCTAGATGCTGAAATATCTAAAGTATTGCACCAGGAGGAGAACAATAACGATGATGGAATGGATATGACTGTAGTTTGTGTAGACGACCAAGCCCAAACTTTGACTTTTGCCGGAGCGCACCACAAAATGGTATATGTACAAGCAGGGGCAACTTATGTAGTGTCAGGAGACAGGTGTGGAGTAGGGGGAAACAGTAAAAAAGAGCAAGGAGCAGAGTTTACGTCATATAGCATAGATTTTTCTGAAGAAGAAGAGCAACCAGTATTTTATCTTTTTTCTGATGGTTTCAGAGATCAATTTGGTGGCAAAGAAAACAAGAAATATTCTTTAGGTAAATTGATTAAAACTTTGCAGCGTATTCATCAAAAACCAGGAAGTATTCAGCAAAAATTATTAAAAAATGAATTGACCGAGTGGATGAGTGTAGCAGGTGAGTCTCAAATAGACGATGTGTTACTCTTGGGTTTTTGCCCTAAGCCACCACAAGTACAAAAAAACAAAAAGCGTTCGAGCAAGGGCAGTCGTAAAAACAACCTGCATTCAATGGTGAGATGAAATAAATTGCAGACATAGGCAAGGGTGTAACAGTTTGCCCACTAATGAGCATTTTATGTGTTTTTTGTTGAGGGAGTCCGGTTTGTTTTAAAAGATCGAAAACCATTTACCCTTTGAGTTGTTGTATTGTAAATCCAGCAATTATTGTACGATTATTGTATGGTACAACTTGAATTCTTAGTGTATTAAAGTAAGGTGGTTCATCCACCAATCAAGCTATACAATTTATAAATCAACTAGTGGAATAAAGAACCGATAAGATGAAAATTGCTCCAATTACTCCTGATGAACCAGAACGCTTAAAGACATTGCATCGCTATAATATATTAGATACTGGGTTTGAGCAAGAGTTTGACGACCTTGTCAAACTTGCCTCCCATATTTGCGAAACCCCCGTGTCTTTAATGTCTTTGGTGGCAGAAGACAAGCAGTGGTTCAAGGCTAAAGTTGGTCTGGAGCCCAGAGAAGCACCACGAGAACTGTCTTTCTGTGCACATGCCATTCATACCCCTGATCTGTTTGTAGTAAAAGATGCTACCAAAGATGAACGTTTTCACGATAATCCGTTCGTGGCAGACCACCCCAAAGTAAGGTTTTATGCAGGTATGCCCCTTACTACTCCCGATGGCTTTAACCTGGGCACATTGTGTGTCATAGATCAGCGCCCACGTGACTTAGATGAAGCTCAAAAAAAAGCATTGAAAACCTTGGCTGCTCAAGTAATAGCGCAGTTAGAGTTGCGCTTGAAGCTAAAAACAATAGGGCAGGAAAAAAGAGTAATTGCTGAAAAAAACCGAGCCATTGTAGAAAGCATTCGTTATGCCAAGCGTATTCAAAGAGCCATGTTACCTGCGATCGATGAGGTAAATAAAATGTTTGATGAGTTTTTTGTGTTCAATCAGCCTCGCGATATTATAGGAGGAGATTTTTATTGGATATCAGAAGTAAAAGATAAAAAAATAGTAGTAGTGGCAGATTGTACTGGGCATGGGGTGCCAGGTGCCTTGATGGGAATGTTGGGTAATACATTGCTGCGCGATGTGGTGGATAAAAAACACGTAACAGAGCCAGAGAAAATATTATCTTACCTGAATACAGAAATTTCTAAAGTATTGCATCAACAAGACAACGACAACCACGATGGCATGGACATGGGAGTGGTTTGTATAGATGATAAAGCCCAAACTTTGACTTTTGCCGGAGCACACCATAAAATGGTCTACATCAGAGACAATGAATCTTTTATAATACCTGGTGATAGGTGTGGAGTAGGAGGGAATAACAATAGTAGAAGAAAAAATAAAATAATTTTTACTGCACACACTGTAGATTTCTCTGATGAAGGAGAGCAACCTATCTTTTATTTATTTTCTGATGGCTTCAGGGATCAATTTGGAGGTGAAAAAAACAAAAAATACACTTTACGAAGACTGATAAAAAAGCTGCACAATATTTATCAAAAGCCGGGGAGCATTCAACAAATTATCTTGAGAGATGAACTCAAAGAGTGGATGACCGCAGGAAGCGAAGTGCAAATAGATGATGTATTATTGTTAGGTTTTCGCCCTAAGTCTGCACAATGCCAAACAACGCAGCCTGCTCAGGTAACAGAATGGATGCAGGCATAATATAGTGGTAGTAACAAGATAAAATGAGTCCCAAAATTAATCAATTTTGGGACTCGTTTTGTTAACTATCTATTAATGATAAGTGGTTTATAAAACTTTTGTTGTTGATATATCACCATTACTGTGTACATGCCTGCGGGTAATTTATTGACAGGTACTTGCATTACTTGGTTGGTTTGCCCTGTTTGTTTGAGTTGCCCCTGTCCTAATTGATTGATCACATATACAGTGATTGGAGACACTTGCCCGGTTTTAACTACCAAGCGAATATCTTCTTTGGCTGGGTTGGGGTACAAATCAATGCTTGGCGTAGTAGTTTGATAATTGACCGCCTGCCACTTTGAGTAAGAGGTCGCCCCGTCTGTATCAACTGACTTTAGTCGGTAGTAATTGATGCCACTGTTAGGGTAGTTGTCTTGTGCCGAATAGTGCTGTAAAATAATGGAGTTGCCTACCGCTTCTGTCCTGCTTATTTGACTAAAAGTGTGAAAGTCAGTTGTTTTTTCAATGATAAAATGTGAAGTATTCTTTTCACTGATAGTTACCCAACGAATGTCAACAGTATTTTGATCGGTTAATTTTACGCTAAACTTGCCCAACTCTATGGGTAGAGGTATTGTGGTACCAGGTACTGTCCAGCCGCTATCGGTACAACTACTACAGGTTCCTCCGTCGGTACCAGTAGCATCGCATCCTGGGCTTCCTGCATTACAGTCGTTGCCCGGTATACCAGGAGTACTACTAAATACTGCTGGTGTACCAGGAGGATTGTTCACCAGTAAGGGGCCTACTCCACCACCGCCACCGCCACCATGTGCAGCGCCATCGTCTACATTGGCTCCACTACCACCGTTGGCATGGGCTACTATAGCACAAGGTAAGTTGTATTGGTTTACTTCAAGTAGTATAGTACCTCCAGCACCACCCCCGCCGCCACCGTCGTTTCCTGCTGTGATAGAAGCATCTTCACCATCTGCCAAAAAACCATAGGTTCCCCCACAGTTAGTAGTCACTATATTAGCGCGTATGATGATCATACCCCCTCCTTTGCCCCCTACCGTAGCATTGTTGTTATTTTGTTGACCGCCGCCACCGCCACCGCCCATAAACACCTTGTTGGTGCCTGCGCTGTAGTCAAGGGCAATGCCTCCCAAACCACCTCCATTGGCAACGCTCCCTGGGCAAATACTAGCACCAGGCCACCCTTTGCCCCCTATGCCTCCAGCAGTATAGTTGCCACCACCACCGCCACCGGCATTGTGGGTGCTACCTCCTCCGCCTCCATTGGCAAGGTTGGCTCTGCCGTACTCCATGTTACTTATCTCAGTGGTTATTCCTAAGCCTTTACGTGCTTGATGAGTTCCGTCAGATGTTCCTCCACTACCTGCATTCCGGGCATAATCGGTGCTTTTTACACAACCCCCATCGCCAGTGGTATTAGGTACCCCCCCACCAAAACCTTGTTGGCTTACATCTACATTGGCGCCCAGTGTAAGTGTACCACTCACCTCAAACGTAACAATGCCACCTGTGCCTTGTGAGTCGTTCCAAGTATCTGGAGTAACAGTTCCATTGATGGTTACATCGGTGTATTGGGGTACACTTACCACTTGTACATAGCCACCCGGTGTGCCAGGTGTATAAGTACGATTGATGTCATCGAGGGTAATCTCATAGCCTCCTCCCCCCAAGTCATTCAGAAATTGTATACTTGCCATTTCGTAGTTTCCGGCGTCGTTGTAAGACAATATATCACCAAATGTTGCAGTATTGGTACCATCAATGGTTGCTCCTTTCATTTGAATGAGTAATACTTTTTCTCCAGCATCAAAATCGATGATACTCCCATTGAGGTTGTCTATGGTAACTACATTAGTACCTGTATTAATAGCCGTGACACGTGCGTAGCTATTTACTACTCCACTAATAGTTTGACCCAATGACAAAGAAATGCTGATAGCCAGGAGGTATACTGTGAGAAATAAGGTTTTCATATTCTTTATAATACTTTGATAATACTTAGTAAAATGGAAAAAATAAATTGTTCCAAGAGAAGGTAGTACCTGTTTGTTCTGCCTTGTGAAATCTCTGATTATACGAGCGAAAAAACATAAAGCTCAACGCAATTAATTTTTGCATAGTTCGCTTTTGGACTCCCACGTTCTATGGCAGTCTTTTACAGGATACAGTTTTTGAAGAATTACAACGCTCAAAAACGATGTGTGATGGAGCAAGTGAGTTTTACCGTTTTACTTATTGCCTGATGTAAGAAAATAACGCTCTATGTTGATTTAAAAAGATATTATTATGGCAATAAATCCGAATTAATAGAATAAAGTAACCTTTTTACGTAAAATACATCCAACTAAACCTAGGCTTGCCCAAGTGATTGAATATGTGTATAAATGTGCTTTAGCTTTTGATTAAGCTTTTCAATGTCTTGTTTTTTGTGTAAAATACGTTCGCTTGCCAAGTCACGGCGTACGCCTATGTCATCTACATGTGCTTCATGGGTGCGCTTCATCAATTCATCAGTAAAGTAGCCTTCCTTAAGCTCCGAAACCACCATGTTTTGTAGCTCTTCTTCCTGCATGAGAATCTCTGAAATAATATGAATTGCTTTTTCATAGTTTTGCAAGGTGATCATATATTCCTGATTATCAGACAGTCCACTGTTCTTTTTAGAAGGTGTGACTTCCTGGGCAAGTTCTTCTTTGAGCTTTTTAAGTTCTTCTTGTTCAAGCGCTTTACGGTTTTGGCTTTGGGTAATTTTTTTAAGCTCTTCTACCAAATGCTGTAGCTCTATGTTACGAAAACTGCCCTTTCCTTTGCATACATAACAAGTTTTACTGCCCATAAACCCAGTACCTTCGCATACCTCACAAATAAACAAAAGTGAATCTTCATTTTCACGGAAAAAATCTTTCACTTTCTTTAAAGCATTTTGTTTCTTTTTAAATAACGTTTGGTGCTGAAGTATTTCTGCCGGGATGTTTTGAATACGGTTGGGGTACACAAACAAGTGTTGTAGTTTGGGTAGTTGGGCTACTATCGAGGGCAAACTAATTAATGTATTGTGGCTAAGATCAAGGTGGTGTAAGTTTTCGAGTGCTTCTACTTCTGATGGAATCGTAATGAGTTGATTATAACTAAAATCAAGATGTTCGAGCTGAGTAAGCTCTTGCACCTCATAAGGCAGCTCTTTGATGTAGTTGTGGCTAAGGTTGAGGTACTTAAGTGTAGCCAGGTCTTTCATCTGAAAAGGTAAACCCTTGATTTGGTTATGACTAATGTCTAAGTAAATAAGGTTGGGCAAGTAAATGATTTCTTTAGGAATTTCAGGCAACTGATTGTGTTTAAGTGTCAATTGTTTGAGTTGCTTGAGGGTAAATACCTCGCGAGGTATTTCGGTCAGTTTCAAACCAGACAAATCGAGGCTGGTTAGGTTTAACCTTTGCACCTTGGCTATGCGTTGTGCTGTTTTCTTATTCATCATTTACTTATTTGTCTGTCGGAAACTTTACCGTAATCCAGTAATCTAATAATTCTTAGTGATGTTGTCAAAATAAGGCAATCAATTTTAACCTAGAGATTTTTTGTCAAGCGAGGCGGTTAAAATGTAGAAGTTACCCTTGGCTGTATTACTAATGGGGGTTTTAAAGAAAACGAACAGTAAGAGCAATAAATATAACCATTTGGACTACTATCCACAAAAGCGCTTTTAAATAGTTGGGTTGTTGTTTGAATAATAAAACCAAAGCAGTAAATATTCCAGCTGCAATGCCTGAAGGAATTGCTATGACAAGTAACAATGCCTGAAGGTTGAGTTTGCTGTTGGGACCCAATGATATGGCATAGCTCATTGCCAAGGCAGCAACAATAAAAACAAGCAAACCAGTAATGCCATTTCTTAAAATAAAATTGGTATGATTCATCTTCTGTAAGGAATTTTTTGCAATAATAATTATTTTAGCGCACATAACTAAGCATACCCCAATCCCATGATGTATTCGCCCAAAACCATTATCAACCTCCCTGTTGCCCGTATTTTGCTATTTCCAGTGATTGCCTTGCTAGTTTTTACGAGTTGTTCGAGGCGTATACACGCCAAAGGACCAGTAGAAAAATACCTCGATATAATGCCCCCAGCTACCTTATCTACTATAAGCGTGCCTATCAGTATACCTATTCCAGTATTGCAAAACTCCGTCAATCAGCAAATTAAAGGTAGTTTATATGCTTTGAATAACCTGAGTTATACTGGGGCAGAAAGCTTTTCGATGAAGGTTTGGAAACAAGCCCCTATTTTAATTCGTGGATGGCGTGGCGATCAGTTTGAAGTAACGGTACCTGTACGTACTTGGCTTAAGGGGAGCATAGATACTGACATATTGGGGCTCAAAATCAAAAAATCTACTACTGCCAACCTTGGTATGCGGATTAGGTTGGCAACTAAAATAACCTTGGATGGTGGGTGGCAGGTGAACACTACAACTCGTATTTTGGGCTACCAATGGACCAAGGCGCCTGCGGTTTACCTGGGGCCTATAAAAATTCCGATGAGTTTTCTTGCCAATAAACTAATTGATAGTCAGTTAAAGTACATTGGTAAACGCCTGGATGCAGAAATAAAAAAACAGGTAAAGATTCGTCACATGTTGAGCAAGATATGGCAAGAAGTACAAACGCCTTTTCTGGTATCTAAAGAACACAATACCTGGGTGGTGTTAGAGCCCAAAAATTTAATGATGACCCCCATTAATACCCGTAATCAAACACTAAACACAATGGTAGGGGTAAGAGGGTATGCATCAGCTTTGGTGGGTAGTAAGCCTGTGTCGTTGCCAAAACAACCATTGCCTCAGCTCACCTTAAAAAAATCACTAAATAGCGAGTTTAAAATATATTTACAAAGCAGCATTGATAAAAGTTATGTGATAAAACTGGCAAAAAAGAATTTTCTAAATCAAACCTTTCGCAGTGGCAAACGCAAAGTAAAAGTAATAGGTCTAAACCTATACGGTAGTGGCAAAAAGCTGGTAATACAGGCACAACTTAAGGGAAGCTTGAATGGAACGGTATACCTATCAGGAACTCCCAGCTACGATGCCAAACAAAAAAATATTGTAATTAACGACTTGGATTTTAGTGTAGACACCCGCAATAAATTAGCAAAAATGGCCAATTGGTTATTTCATCGTCGGATCATTCGAAAGATAAAAACAGCTATTCAGGTGCCTGTAAAAGCCAAATTAGAAGAAACACTTACAGAAGCCAGGAAAGCCCTCAATAACTATAAGGTCTCTCCAGGCGTTCATTTGCAAGGTACAATCCACGACTTGCATATAGAGAAGGTTTTTATGAAACCTAAAAGCATTGTTACCTGGGTACTTGCCAGTGGCAAAATAGCTGTACTACTAAAAGGGTTGTAGAAATATTTTTATAGATTGTTTAAAAAAAGCAAAGGGATGTTTTTTAAGTATGTTTATTGTTTTTTTAGAGGTTTTGTGATTTATAATTTTGTTTAAGTGTTTAATTTGGAATTAAATATTGTATAAGTTGATTTTATTGGAAGATGTGAGGGGTGTGGTTAGCCTGCTAAAAACAGCTAAATCATTACTTTTGCAAATTAATTGTTTTATTTGTGGAAGAAATTGCACTTTTTACTAACAATATATGACTTATTCAAGAATAGCAGGGCTAGGGTTTTACGTACCCGAAACTATGGTAACCAACCATGACTTGGAAAAATACATGGACACAAGTGATGAGTGGATCCGAGAACGTTCAGGAATCGAAACCCGCCACTTTTTTACCGAAGGCAAAGATACTGTATCTAAGATGGGAGCCCGTGCTTCTGAAGTAGCGATGGAAAAGGCAGGAGTAACTCCCGAAGAGATTGACTTCATCGTATTTGCCACGCTTAGCCCCGATTACAACTTCCCTGGTTCTGGTGTATTATTACAACGCGAACTCCCTTTTCGCAACATTGGTGCACTAGATGTACGTACCCAATGTACCGGATTTATTTATGGATTATCAGTTGCCGACCAATTCATCAAAAGTGGTATGTACAAAAATGTACTGGTGGTAGGTTCTGAAATCCAGTCTAACATATTAGAAAAAAGTACTCGTAACCGCGATTTTGCAGTACTATTTGGCGATGGAGCTGGAGCAGCAGTAGTGCAAGCTACCGACAACGAAGATAGCCGTATCTTATCTACTCACTTGCACTCAGAAGGTAAATATGCTGAAGACTTACTACTGGAACACCCAGGTAGTAACCTGAAAAACCGCATGTCTACCAAAATCATAGAAGAAGGCAAACACCTGCCCTATATGAAAGGAAGTGCCGTTTTTAAGCATGCAGTAACCCGTTTTCCTGAGGCAATCAATGAAGCGTTAGACGCCAACAATATGACCAAAGACGATATTGATATGTTGGTGCCTCATCAGGCAAACCTACGTATTTCAGAGGCGGTACGTCGTAAGATGGGTTTAGACGAAGATAAAGTATATAACAACATTCAACGCTACGGAAACACCACCGCAGCTACTATTCCTATTGCTTTGAGTGAGCTAGACGAAGCTGGACGTTTGAAAAAAGGAGATGTAATATGTTTGGCAGCTTTTGGTAGTGGGTTTACCTGGGCTTCTTGCTTGCTTAAGTGGTAGTATGGTTAGCTACAAGCGCTGAACAATAAATGACAAGTCATTCATGAGAAGAAGCACTGCCTGTTTTGGGTGGTGTTTTTTTTATGGATTACTCACCAAAAGAAACAAAAGTCACAAACTTGTGATTAATCACTTGTAACTTGTAACTTCAACTAATCATTAAAAAATATGTTAGGAGCCATTGCTGGTGATATTATAGGTTCTATGCGCGAAAAGCGCAACCATGCCTTGTATCGTCTGTCTAAAATGACCATTCGCGATGATGCTGCCATGCAGCGTGAGCGAGCCCATACCAAACGCGAAGATTTTGACTTGTTTGAAGGTTATAACAACTTTACTGATGACACGGTGATGACCTTGGCAGTAGCCGATGCTATTATGAATCATCAACCTTATGGGGCAACCATTAAAGCCTATGGCAGGCGGTTTCCAGAGCGAGGGTATGGTGGGCGGTTTCAGAAATGGCTCAAAAGCGATGATATGACTCCTTACAACAGCTATGGTAATGGGTCAGCTATGCGGGTAAGCCCAGTAGCTTTTGCTTTTGATAGTTTAGAAGAGGTACTCGCCGAAGCCAAGGCAAGTGCTGAAGTTACCCACGATCACCCTCAAGGGATAGAAGGTGCACAAGCAGTAGCCGCAGCGGTGTTTATGGCAAACAAGGGCGAAAGCAAAGAGACCATTCGTGAGTATTTGATAGAAACTTATGAGTATCCTTTGCAAGACACCATTGAAGACATTCGCCCAAGCTATAAATTTGATGCTACTTGCGAGGGTTCTGTGCCTGAGGCAATCATTGCTTTTTTGGATGCAACCGACTATGAGCATACCATACGACTTGCCATTTCGCTAGGGGGCGATGCTGATACTCAGGCAGCTATAGCGGGAGCCATTGCCCAGGCTTTTTATAAAAAAATTCCTGAAAATATTGTTACCCAAACTAAAGTAATATTAGGCACTGGTTTGTGGCAGTTGGTAGAAGGTTTTCATGAGACTTATGGGGTAGTGTATTAAGTATTGCACATGTTATATCAATACTCCTCAGTGATTTTAGTCAAAGTTGATTACTGATTACCTTCGTTGAGCTCACCAGAGGCTCGGTTATCAAATGGTTATAAGTTTAAAAACTATTTAATTACGTGTTTAGACGTAAAACTGAAACCCTTTGAAAAATAAAGCAAGTACACAAATTTAATATACGCCATTGGTTTACAATGATTCATAGGGTAAACATTTACTCGAATCCGCTATGGACTACGGACTAAATGCTATGGACTATTGTTATATATTAACAAATCAAGAAAAAATAGCCCAATTTACTTAAAAATAGCCATTGCTTAAGAAAATTTCTATATTCAGCCTTCATCACAAAATAAGATGAAGAAATCATTATTACACAAAATCATTAAACAATGGTTCATTGAGTGTGGATACAGAGGTTTGATTATTCTACCTCAAGTGATGTAGCGTACAAAAAAATTATACTTAAACAAAAATGGTTTTGAGGATGGATTTTGACTAATTGTCTGAATACCAACATTAATCAACCGAAGCTACAGCTTTGCTGTGCTGAGCTCAGCTTCAGCTAATCCTGTAAATCCTAAAATCACTTTAATCCTAGTATAAATCGGTTTTTGTTAGCAACGCATTGTGTGCTTGTATCTGTTGGATAACGGGGAAGCTACGCAAAATACGTATACCCCCAAGAAACTGCATAATATCAGGGGCTAAATGGCTTATAGCGACCCAACACTCAATACCTACCCCAAAAAATGAATGCTGGAAAAAAATACTTTGTTATTGACTTTGACAGTACCTTTACAAAAGTAGAAGGGCTGGATGAGCTGGCTGGAGTTGCCCTTGGTAACTCGCCTCACCGCGAACAGGTGACTCAAGAAATTAGTAATATTACCAACCAAGGGATGGACGGGTCTATTTCGTTTTCCGAATCATTGGAAAAACGTATTTCTTTGCTCAAAGCCCATCGCGATCATATTGGCGAATTGGTAGAAAAGCTCAAGACCAAAGTTTCTGACTCGTTTCGACGCAATCAGGTATTTTTTGATGAATATGCTCCCCAAGTACTGGTAGTATCCAGTGGTTTCAAAGAGTTTATTACACCTATAGTAGCTGAGTTTGGCATTGCTGCCGACAATGTGTTTGCCAATACCTTTACCTTTGACCAAGATGGTTACATTGTGGGTTATGATCACAACAATGTACTATCGAAAGACAAAGGCAAGGTAAAACAACTAAAAGCGCTAAATTTAAAAGGCGATGTGTACGTCATTGGTGACGGCTATACTGATTATGAAATCCGCGAAGCAGGACTTGCCAATAAGTTTTATGCTTTTACCGAAAACGTAAACCGTGACTCGGTACTAGACAAAGCTGACCATATTGCCCCCACATTAGAAGAGTTTTTATACGATAATAAATTACCTATGTCACTATCTTACCCCAAGAACAGAATCAATGTTTTACTGCTAGAGAACATTCATTCTGATGCAAAAGAATTGTTTGAAAAAGAGGGCTATAATGTAGAAATTATTGCCGGAGCTTTGGATGAAGCCGAGTTGAGCGAAAAAATTAAAGATGTACATATTTTGGGTATTCGTTCGAAAACCCACATTACGCGCAAAGTACTTGAAAACGCTAACCGCCTGATGGTGGTAGGTGCTTTTTGTATTGGTACCAACCAAATAGACTTAGAAGCTTGTCTGGAAAAAGGCGTACTTACTTTTAATGCGCCTTATAGCAACACTCGAAGCGTGGTAGAGCTTGCCATTGCTCAAATGATTATGCTCATGCGTAACATACCCGATGTGTCGATGAAAATGCATCAGGGAATTTGGCAAAAATCTGCTGCCAACAGTAACGAGATAAGAGGGAAAAAACTAGGCATTGTAGGATATGGCAATATAGGCAAGCAGTTGTCAGTATTGGGCGAGGCGCTTGGCTTGGATGTGTACTACTATGATGTGGTAGAAAAGCTTGCTTTGGGAAATGCCACCAAGTGCAAAACTATAGAAGAGTTATTGTCAACCACCGATATTATAAGTTTGCATGTAGATGGACGTTCAGACAACCGCAATATCTTTGGTAAAGAGTACTTTGATATGATGAAAGATGGGGTCATTTTTATGAACCTAAGCCGGGGCTTTGTCATAGATATTGAGGCCTTGAAGGTGGCAGTTGAAAGTGGTAAAATTCGTGGAGCAAGTATAGATGTATTCCCTGAAGAACCCAAAACCAATGAAGAGCCATTTAAGTCAGCCCTGAAAGGTTTGCCCAATACTATCCTTACCCCACATATTGGGGGCAGCACCCAGGAAGCCCAAAAAAACATTGCCAACTATGTGCCTACTCAAGTGTTTAACTATATTAACAAAGGGGATACTTTTGGTAGTGTTAACTTCCCAAATATTCAGTTGCCTGAACAACGCAATGCGCACCGCTTGATTCATGTGCACGAAAATGTGCCGGGTATTTTGGCAAAGATCAACACCATACTCAATCGTCACGAAGTAAACATTTTAGGGCAATACCTCAAAACCAATGAAAAACTAGGATATGTAATTACCGATGTAAACAAAGAATACGATAAAGAGCTTATCAACGAAATGAGGGCTATTCCACATACTATCAAGTTCCGCCCCTTGTATTAAGCTTTACTTATCAACAGATCGTCTATTTTTAAACCCTTTTAGGTTCGCCCTAAAGGGGTTTTCTTTTTAAAACCTAAGCGTTGTATTTGGCAAAAGTTTTTGCAACTGTTTTTGTTGTTTTTTTTTGAGGCGATTTTTTATCAAAATCAACATGTTGAGGTGCTTCAGTGAGTGCTGAGCCGTGATAGAGAGTGTCTTAAGTTGGTTTTCTGACAAGTTGACAAACCTTAATTTGGCGAGCGTTGTCCAAGCTGAGTTAAGGTTGGTCAGTTGGTTTTCGTGCAAATGCAACTCCTCAAGTAGGGTTAGTTTTGCAATAGCAGCTGGTATATCGGGTAAACGGTTGCCGTGTAAGTCTAATACCCGCAAATGAGGCAGTGCAGACAAATGAGCAGGGTAGGAGGTGAGTTGGTTGTGCCCCAAGCGTAATTCCTGCAAATACTTTAATTGGGCAATTTCAGTGGGCACCTCCTTCAGCTGATTAAAGTTAAGGTTCAAGGCCTGTAAGTTTTTCAATTGAAAAACTTCTTTAGGAAAAGCAGCTAGATCAGCATTCCATAAATCAAGCTTGATTACCTTTTCAGGAGCTTTCAATGCGGTCTCCAGAGATACAAAAGGCTTTACTTTTTGCAATGCTTTGGCAGACAACAACTGGGCGTTTAGTGGCAATGCAACCATCCAGCAAATAAATGTCCCAAAGTATTTATACATCATTTATTAACTGTAATTACCAAGTCTTGTCCCACCTTAAGTTTATTATCAGGCAGATTATTCCATACTTTAATATCCGCTACTTTTACCTTGTACTTCCTAGATATTCGGTAAAGCGTGTCGCCAGATTTTACCGTATGAAACAAGGTTTGTGTTCTTACTACACGGTGGTTCAAAGAAGAAGTAATCTTTACTGGTTTTATTGGGGCAATGGTTGGGCTCGCCTTTGCTACTTTCTTCTTGCGATATTTTCGGGGGGCTTCATAAATGGGGGCATACAGAATCTCTACTGCAAACTTTTTGCCTGTGGCATTCAAGTCATCATATACCGACTTTGACACCTTCAATATGAGTTTATAACGGGGGCGCATATTGCCAATTACAGTAGCATCTACGTATTGCCCGTTTGCCGGATTTCTTATTCTAAGTAATGTTCCTCTGGCATAAGACACATGCATTGCCAGGTATTTATTGGTCTTTTGTGAGTCGCTGATCACCTCTGCCAGCCCTCTTTGGAGCACCTTCTGTCCTTGGGTGGGCATTGCCCAAAAACATAGCAATAAGCAGTTGAGTAAAATAAAGGTTTTCATAGTGTGTTATTTTCAAGTAAATAAAAGGTTATTTATGTTGGCTTATAAAGTAAAAATAATGGAATTAAGCATAAAAAAAAAGCGCTCGTTGTAATAACGAGCGCTTAATTATAATGTATGCTTAAACTTAGTTTTTCTCTAAGTCATAGTCAATTTCTACTGGAATATTTTCATTGGCTTCCAACTGATCATAAGCACGTTTAGTAAGCTTTATAATCACATTGTCAGGAGCACCTGCTGGTAACTTACCAATAACACTTACTACCACCAACTTACCATTGCTTAGGTTGGTAACCCTTACAAATGACCCTACGGGGGCAGTTCGGTGCAACGCTTGGTATTTTTGGCTGTCTTGCCCTACATCTATCATAGAAGCCATCCCCTTTTCGAAAACCATCACTTTGTCTTCCTCAGTTTTAGTAGTACGGGTTGGGTTATTTATCACCATAGTTGGTCGGGTAGTAGCCGCTGCTGGTTTAGTCACTCTTTTTGTAATGGTGGGTGGAGGAGGGAAAATTTTCTTCTTCACCGTGTTAGTTGCCGGTTGTTTGTACACTTTCTTAGCAGGAGGAGTATAAGTATTGGTTACTCTCTTGGTTACAGGAGGTTGTGCCTGCTTATACACCTTTCTGGTAGGAGGAGTATAGGTAGTACTTGTTTTTACTGGTTCCTTCTTCTTTACAGGAGTACTCTGTGGCAAAGTACCACCTGGACGGATCAGGTCAAACACATCATTTGATTGTTTTACTGGGTTGCCAGTGTTTATTTTTGGCTTAGGAATACCACCTGGTTTAGTTATTTCCTCTTTTTTGGGAGGATGTTTAGTGTAAATATTCAAGGTTTGACCCACCACCAAATCGTCGGTGTTTCTGAGATTGTTCCAATCTTTAATCTCTTCCATCTTCACCTTATGTGCCTGAGAAATTTTCCACAAGTTATCTCCCGACTTTACCACATATTTCACTTTTACTTTACCATCTACCTCATATTTGTCTTTACTGCCATTAAAATCCAATGGATTGTCACCATTAGAAGGTTTCTTCACCGGAGTAGGCTGTTCTTTCAATATCGGATTGTTATTTCCCTTGTTCCCTGTATTGTTGTTATGAGTGTTTTCAGGAGCCTTATGACCTTTAGGATAAATCACCAAAGTAGACCCTGCTTTGATATAGTTGCCACTTGTGATATTATTCCATTTCTTTATTTCAGCAACGCTCACCTTGTATTTGCGACTTATTTTATACAAAGTTTCGCTTCTTTGTACCACATGGGTTATTTTACCCTTTTCATTCGTATTAGGGTTTTTGTATTTCCTAATAGGGTTTTCGTCTGAAGTAGAGCTGTTTGTCTTTACATTCAAAGGATCAGGATCATTTGAATGAGGAGTCACTCCACTAGGTTTGTCATTGGTACCATTGCCATAAATCCATAGCTCATCCCCTATTTTGATCTTATCAGAACTGAGGTTATTCCATTTCTTTATGTCAGCGATTGACACCTTATATTTTTTTGCAATTACACTTAGCCATTCTCCTTTTTTTACCTTGTGTTTGATTGGCTTTTCATTAGGAGAGGCTGTTTTATAGGTACGAGTGCTCCTTTTACGCTTGTTACGCATGGCTATTTTTTTGCGCATTGTATTGCGCTTCGAGGCACGCCTCTTACCAATGCCTACAATAAGCTCTTGCCCTGGTATTATTTTATTGTTTGAAACCCGCGGATTCCACTTTTGAATAGCATTGACAGATACCTTGTACTTCTTAGATATTCTGAACAATGTTTCGCCCTTGCTTACCTTATGGGTAGTCAAACTATATTGAGACGAAGTGTAGATCCGTTGAGTATTTGTTTTTTTAGTTGTTTTGGCAGTATTGGGGGTAGTCTTTTTAGCAGCTACCTGGGTATGGTTGTTTTTAGGTATAAGCAACGTTTCCCCTGCTTTTATCCCATTTCTTGCCAAAGGGTTATCACGGTATATGTCAGCTAATTGTAAGTTGTACTTTTTTGCCACGTCTTCTAAAGACTCTCCTTTCAACAATGTATACTTATAAAAAATCTTACCCCCTGTATTGGTAGTAGGCAAGTTTTTTTGAGCAAAAATATTGTTGGTAGTTAAGAACAATCCTAAAATGCTGACCAAGAGTAGTTTGGTTGGTTTCATTTTTAGTGAGGTTTTATTTAAAGTTTTAAACTCATTAAATGAGTTTTATGTTTCACAAAAAATACTTGTTTCTCAAATACAAAAAAAGTATCTAAACCTATACCAGTAAGTTGTTGCGCAATGTTTTGGTGCAACAACACCTGATTTTGATGATTTAAAACCAATAAGTTATTGGCTAATCCCTGAGTTGATTGGTGAAAATACGAAATTATAATGAAATTTTCATACTCCAGGTAATCAACAGCCTGTACAATCTGCAAGTTAAATTTTTTTTTCAAAAAAATAGCAACTGTTTGAAAATAAGCCATTTCATTATAATAATGAAACGGAAAAATTGCCTTGTTATTTTCATTTTTGAGAACATCGAGTGATTCAAATTCTCGAAATTGCTCTAAAACCTCTCCAGTTTTTAGGTCGAGTAGCTGATATACTTTAGTACTTTGTTCAAACGATATGGTGAGCACTTGCCCTTGAGTAATCTGATAAAAATTAGCTTTTTGCGTTTGCCATAATATTTGTTGAGTAGCTACATCTATTGCAATAATTCCCTGAGATTGTGGCTTTTGTGTATCTGGGTAAGTGTACAAAAGCAATACACCTGCGTGTAGTTCAGCCATACCCAACCACCAACTTTCTTCTAAGGTAAAGTTTTGCCACAATGCTTGGTTTTGGTGTATATCAACGGCTGTAAACGATGTTTGGTATGCCTCTCCATTACGGGTTTGTATTACTAACAAGGGGGCAGTATCATCTACCAATATTTTCCATACCTGTTCATTAAGTGCGATCGATAAGCCGGTGGGTAACTCCTGAATGAATGAAACTTCCATCATATTGTTGGTTTATATATTCTTGGTTCGTTGCCTGTCCGAAAGTTGGTAGAAATTTTCATACGAATAAAATACTTTGTATCTTTCTTTACCTTTATTTACGTTTTATAAGATATATAGCATCAAAGCATCTTTAAATGCTAAAACTAGTGCACTAATGCTTAATTTTTTTAGGTACAAAAACAGCTGTTATAGATCACCCACTTATTGTACCTCCAACTTGAATTACTTCTTTTACAATGAAACAATTATTCGCTCAAAATACATATAGACTTACCAGGGTTCTTTGGTGGCAGGCAGCATTTGGCATCATGTGTTGGCTTGGGGTGTTTGGTCAAGCACAGGCACAAGACAATGTGGAGACTGGTAAAACCAAAGTTTTTGTTATAAAAATTCGTCAGGAAATCAACCCACAGGTGTCTCGTTATGTAGACATAGCCTTAGAAGAGGCACTTAACTTAAAAGCAGACTATATTGTGGTTGATATGAATACTTATGGTGGTAGGGTAGACGATGCCGATTATATACGCACTAAATTGCTCGATTTTAAAAAGCCTGTATGGGTATTTGTTAATAAAAATGCTGCTTCGGCAGGAGCGCTTATTTCTATTGCCTGCGATAAAATTTATATGCAACCAGGAGCCACCATTGGAGCAGCTACTGTGGTAACAGGCGATAAAGGCAAAGCTGCCCCAGACAAGTATCAATCATATATGCGTGGCATGATGCGTGCGACCGCAAAAACCAATAAGCGTGACCCACGTATTGCCGAGGCAATGGTTGACCAAAACATAGAGATTGAAGGCATTAGCAAAAAAGGCGAAGTAATTACTTTTTCAACCGAAGAAGCCATCAAACATGGCTATTGCGAAGGCAAAGTCAATACAATCAAAGACCTGTTGACCAAAAATAATGTAAAAGATTATGAAGTGATCAATTTCAAACTTAGCCAAAGTGAGAAGATTTCTAATATATTTCTAAACCCTGTCATCAGCGGGCTATTGTTGTTAATTATTGTAGGTGGTTTATACTTCGAGTTGCAAACCCCCGGAATAGGCTTTCCTATCCTGGCGTCTATCATAGCCGCTGCATTATACTTTATTCCTTATTATTTAAACGGCCTGGCTGAGTACTGGGAACTTGCTTTTTTGGTCATAGGTATTTCATTGTTAATGGCAGAGTTTTTTATTATACCAGGCTTTGGTGTGGCTGGCGTGCTGGGTTTTTTATGCACCTTTGGCTCATTACTATTAATGATGATAGACAACGATTGGTTTGATTTCTCAAAAGTGCAAACCAACGCCTTATCAGACTCATTCATTACAATAGGCATTGGCATTATTGGTGGTGGATTAGCTATAGCGCTGGCATTGCCGCAGTTTTTAAAGAGCAAACGCTTCAAACAAATTTCTTTGCAAGATGTAATGGACTCAGAAGCGGGGTACACTTCTACTTCTTACTTAGATAACTTTGTTGGGCGTCAAGGGGTTGCCCATACTGTACTACGCCCAAGCGGTAAAATAAGGCTGGGTGACGAGTTGTATGATGCTGCAAGCCAAGGCGATTTCATAGAGAAAGGTACAAAAGTAATCGTAATTAGCCAGGAAGGAACATCATTGAAAGTAAAAAAAGATGAAGACTAAACTTTTTTTTGTTTGATATATAAACGACCAAAGCTGAGGGAATACCTCGGCTTTGGTCGTTTATGGCTTAGCCAAATTTTTTACTTGACAATGGTACGGGTCAAAGTACCATCTTTATGCCGCAACACCAGCAAATAACTCCCTTTAGGCAAGGTACTTAGTTTGCTTAATTGTAACTGGTTGCTCCCTTTAGCCGCTTTTTGATGGTAAACCTGGATTGTTTGCCCTAATAAAGTTCTTATTTCAATGCTTACAGTTTGCTCAAAAGGCAGTGTATAGTTTACCGTTAGTTCATCTGTGAATGGGTTGGGGACAGTAGATACAATGTTATAACTTGTCTGAAAGTTAAGTACTTTGATTTGAGAGTAACGATAAGCACCGTTAGAACTGACCGTTTTCAAGCGATAATATAATACAGGGCTTAAGCCTACAGTGGCTCCTTTGTCCCACACTGAATATTGATGCACTGGGTTGACAGCATCATTGAACGTTATTTTTTGCCCGGTATTTACAAATTTTTGTCCATCTGTAGAACGTTGCAGTTGGTAGTAAGCAAGTGTTTTATCATTCAAGGCTTTCCAGCGAGCCAATACCCCCTGTTTACTTTGATTTACAGTAAAGTTGAGCAATCCAGTAGGGAGCGGGGTGCCAATAGGATCTTGAGTGGCCAGTGTAAAAGGGCTAAAGTTTACTACATCGGCCGAACTTATAATACCGTTCAATGCGCCAACCGTTACATCACCTCCATTACCTTCGTTTTCCCAACGTGTTGAACCTGTATCCCAACGGGCGATGCGCAAATCTGCCGACTTTCCTACGCCACAACTACGGGTGTTTTCATAACTTAGCGATACTTGTACATTGGAGGCACCCACTTCTCGGTTTATTATCCAATATTCACAATCACTTATTTTGGTCAGGTTGATATCATCTTTGATGTTGGGGTCATAAGCAGTAGTAGCAGGGGCTACGTGAAAGTATTGTGCCGTAAATTCATCACTTGGATCAGCTGGAGCAGTAATGGCAATACTGGCTATATAACCTCCGTTGCCTACTGGAAAAACAAAAGCATCGTCCCCTGTTTTTCTTGCCACACCATCTATGTAGCTCTCATTACTTCCATCACTCGCTGTGGCATTATCATTAAAAATCACTTCATTATTGCCTGTGTTTACCACCCCATCGGTAAGGGTGAGATGCCCGGTAACTCTAATGCTATGGGCAAGGGTTACTCCTGCGGTACTGGTGTTTTGTACAATAAGGTTGTTAAAAGACAGCTCATCGACTGTACTGCGTGACTCAAAGTTGAGCGACACAGTAAACAGCTGTCCTCCTGGGTTGGTGTCATCGTCATCATTCACCAATATCTGCCAGTCAGCGTTTATGGCACTGGTAATCTTACTCAACTCCTGACACTGAGGGCGTACACTCTCATTTGCAAAATTATGATTAATGCCTGCATAAGCCGATACAGCTGTTGTGGCATGGTCACTAAAGGTAACATTAGTATAGTTAGCACCACTCCCTCCATTGTCTGCCGATAATAAATAAGCAGTAGAAGCACCCGCAGGAACCACCCATATTTCCAACTCATTGTTTGCTGGATGGTTGATATTTACCGTAACACCCGTAAGTGTATTGTATAGGTTGGGGTCATAACCTGAAATATTTCGCACGGTAGCCTTCGGAAAAGGTAAATTGGCTGTGCTCGTGCTACAGTTGTTTCCCAAGTCTAATTCATTATCATTGATAAGATTAAAAGACGCAGCAGTAAGGCTCCCACTATTGGTTACTATGGTAGATGTACCAGTATTGGTAATAGTTTGGTGGGAAGTACCATTTAAGGTCACTGTTGCTGTAGCACCCGACATCCATGAGTTAGAACTGTTAATATTGCCTGCTACTATTAAGTTTGTATTACTACCATTCATATCTACCACCCCTTCATTGTTTAGGTTGCCACCAATGACTAGTGTATGTCCACCATTGGCAAACCTGAGTTTAGCTGTAATCAATACAGTCAAGTGTCTACAGCTCGCATCTGTATCTACATATACTATATCACTGCAGTTAATCACTACATCATCATTAATATTAGGTACTGTCCCCTTCGACCAGGTAGAGGCATCAGACCACTTGCCCGAAGTGACCGAATAATTGGCAGTGGCTCCGGTTGTAGCTACTACAGAGGCTGTTCCACCAAGTTTAGAGAGTTTACCTTCGTTTACCAGGTAAAGGTGATAATAGTAAGTTTGCCCAGGAATAAGCCCTGAATCAGAGTAGATATTTGTGCCAATGGGTACCTGATTTTGAAAACTAAAATTTACATTATCAGTAGAACGGTAGAGTACAGCCCCTACTGCATTGGTTACATTAGGGTTAATCCAGGTCAGGTCTATCTTAGTGTCGGTTACACAAATTGCCTGAAAGTTATCAGGCAACCCTGTTACTTCTTCTACTTCAAGGTTGATAAAACGCCTGCTGTTGGCAACGGTCGTATGTAGCAACGGAACGTTACTTTCACTGGCGATAATGTTGTGATAATTGGCCGAGTTCGCTTCTCCGTCATTGTCAGTAGTATTAGGTATAGGAGCAGCAATACCTCCATCTACTTGTAACCCCAGGTAATTTTGAGGAGAGATACCAGCTCCAATGCCTAGGTGCACCTGAGCCACTACTCCGTTGTTAGAGCCATTGCGAAAGTCTGTCGGCATTTCTCCATAAACAAAATAAATACGCCCGCCTTCAGTGGTAGCTCCTGTTCGGGGAGTGGTTTCATAAATATGTGCTTGAAAAGTAGCTGTTTGTCCAGAAATATTTCGGTGGTTGAGTAATATATCCTTCCACTCTATTACCAGGTATCTATTGGGTGATGTGCCTACTAGCTTGTAGTGTATTTTGCCGGTGCCAGCGGTTTTAAAACTTCCTGTAATAGGGGCAGTTTCGAGGTTAAGCAAGGTTCCTGAAGAAAGAGGAGATATTCTAGGTTCTTTGGTAGCAATGGCGTGTGTGTTGGCTTCTGTAGCTACTGTAATGTTGCCAAACTGCAATACTCCGTTGGTATTTACACTAAAATCGGTAAACCGTTTGCCCATAAACCATACCTCGAAACCAAAAGGAGTGATTGACGAACTGGTATTGAGCTGGTTAGCTCCTATAAGTTGAGTTGTACCACTGCTCATGTCTTCGAGAGTAGCAGTGGCATTAGTGGCAAACTGTGTACTGTTAGGGCTTCCATAGTTACTCGCATTTTGGCTAAAAACAGGGGAGTTACAAAAAAGAGCACACACAAGGGCTAAGCAAAGCCAGGGTAGAATTGACTTGTTCATTGGTAGTTAGCGGAGTTTGTGGTTTAAATATATTACTTTATTTAGTTTGTATATACAACTAAAAGAGCTTCATTATGTTAAATTTACATAAGTGGATACGCTACTATTTGACGAAAGTTGTAGGTCTTTGCTAATAAAAGCGGGAATAAAACCTACAAGGTGCAAAGTTAACAGTAATATTGTAAAATTGACTTTTTACAAGATATACTGACATATTTTAGGTGTATGTAAGCAAGGGTTTATTTAAGAAAAACTTATTTTAACCGTACATTCCCCCCGAAACCTTTTAATTTGCAAGATTGTAAAAAACTATTATTGTCTCACCATGCACAACAACTATCATTTCTTAAAGCACCTTTCAAAAGAAATTGCCCAAAAACTACAAACCTCGTGGAGCATGGGCTATCCGTCAGATGTAACTACTACCAACGTTGAGGGCATGAAGCTGGCAGAAGCTTTTAGTCAAAATAAAGATGAGTTAGTACTTGGTTTTTATAGCGGTCATGAAGAGTTTTATATCAAGTCAGTGCTTCGTCCAGACTTTGCCTGTTTATCCTTTACTCAGGAGTTTTTCAGGGCAAAACGCAATAGCGTTGACTTATTTAAGGTACTGCAAGGCAAAAGAGTTCAGCATGTAGTACAACATATCAATGAGCGGGCATTTAGTATTTTGTTTGAGCAAGGGTATGCATTGTTGTTTAAAATGCATGGAGGACGCTCCAATGTCATTATGTTTGAGCAAGGTGATTTTGTGATTTCATTTCATAAGAAAATGGGCAAAGATCAGGTGTTAAAACTAATGGAAATGGACAGGGTCATTGGACAAACTTTTGCTGATTTTGAACGGGAAGAAGGGAATGTAAGGGCTTTGTACCCTACATTAGGCAAAGATGTAGGCAAGTGGTTAGAAGCTCAAGGTGTGTTTAATATGGCTAATTTGTTAGAACAATGGGACATTATTCAGAAAAACTTACAGGACATAGAAAAAGCGGGTTTTTACATTTATTTTGACAAAGGATTACCTAAACTCTTGACTTTCTTACGTGATCCTGACTATAAAGAACACTATGATGGTGCAATAGAAGCAATCAATAACTTTTACTATCAATATGTGAAAATCAGCTCGCTAGAAAAGCAAAGAGAAAAGGCGAGCCGTGTACTTAATAAAAGGATTAAGCAAACCCAAAATTACCTGGACAAAACGTATGGTAAATTGGCAGATTTAGATGATAGTAATAAAAATGAAGAAATAGCTAATATCATCATGGCCAATCTACATGTTATTCCTAAGCGTGCAAAAACTGTAGAGCTATTTGATTTTTACCATGATACTCAGCGTACCATTAAACTTAAGGAAGATTTATCCCCTCAAAAAAACGCAGAAGTCTATTATCGAAAGGCTAAAAATGCCCGCATAGAAATACAAAAGCTGGAAGAAAATATTGCCCGAAAAGAAAGGGAAAAGAAGGAGTACGAAAAGCATTTGGCAATTGTTATGGAAATAGACAACTTTAAAGAGTTGCGCAAGTACCTCAAAAACAACCGCTTAAGCACCAGTACCAATCAGGCAGCTCAAGTGGATAAGTTTCCATTTAAAAGGTTTGATTATCAAGGGTTTGAGATTTGGATAGGTAAAAACTCAAAAAACAATGACTTACTGACTCAAAAATATGCTTATAAAGAAGACTTATGGTTACACGCCAAAGATGTGAGTGGGTCGCATGTAGTGATTAAATACCAGGCAGGTAAAAGCTTTCCTACCGATGTAATAGAAAAAGCCGCTTCATTGGCTGCCTATTATTCCAAACGGAGCAGCGACACGCTGTGTCCAGTCATTGTTACCCCAAAAAAGTTTGTCCGTAAAACCAAAGACTTGGTAGACGGACAGGTAATTGTTGATAAGGAAGAAGTGATTATGGTTGTGCCCGAAAAGTTTGAATGATCATAAATAAAATGCCTGATGAATATTTATTGACTGTAAGGATGATAAAAATAAAAATGACTATGGATAAAATATCCATAGCCATCTGGGCTATACTATACTATAAGTTAAACCTTGAAAACTGATAAAGGGAAAACACCCCTTACAACTTTACTATATTTTAAAAAGCAGATTATCTACTTGAATTTCTATTTGATAAATATCTTGATACAAACTTAGGGAGCTTCCAATGCTTTGCCTAATTATTGACCTATACAAAAGCTCTACAAGACAAGTTTTTTATCTATACAATGTATATACAGTATGTGTTAGTGTGTTGTATTTTAGGTGGTTATGTGTTTTTTAGGAAAAAGCAAAAAATCACTTTATTTAAGGGAAACTATAGAAACATGTCAGAACCGCTTAGGCTACTTTCATCATAAATTCGGTCAGATTATCGTCTGTCTCTAGCTGTAACTTTTTACGGATACGGTAGCGAGCCATTGCTACACTGTTGGGGGCAATGCCTAGGATGGTGGCCATTTCTTTAATGCTAAAGTTCAATTTTACTAAAGCACATACGTGCAATTCATGTGGGGTAAGGCTAGGGTATTGTTGTTTTAGTTGCTTAAAAAAGTCTTGGTGTACTTGCTCAAAAACTTGCCGAAACTCCTCCCATTCTTTGTCAAGGTTAAACCCTTGTTCTACCAAACGGTTCAAGTTTCCTAATTCTTTTTTCAACTGCTTGGGGTTTTGTGCCAAAGCAAGTAATCCTGCCTTGATTTGCTCAAGCAATTGATTTTTTTTGATCATGTGCAAAGTATGCGAAGTAAGTTGTTGGTTTTTATAGGCAATTTCTTTTTGTAACCCTTCTTTGGCAAGCTGTTCATTCTTCAGCTTTTCTTGCATAAGTGTTTGTTGGGTTTGATAAATCTCCTGTTGTTGCTGCAATATTTCCCGGTTTTTACGAATTTTGAGCCTTTGCCTGCTGGCAATCAAGAGCGATAGTGCTATTGTGAGTACAAACAGTGTAATCACAATATAAAGAGTAAGTTGATCTATTTTTTTTTGATGAGCGAGTAATTGAATCTCTTTTTCTTTTTTTTCATTGATATAGTCGGCTTGAATTTCTGCCATTTGCCGACTTTGCTCTGAGTTAAAAACACTGTCTTTAAGGTAATTGTATTGTTGATAGTACACCAAAGCAGAGTCAGCTTTGGTTTGTTTATAAAATAATTGATATAAACTATGGTAAGCCTCTATGATCCGGTTGGCTGCCTTGATTTGTTGAGCTATTTTTAGGCTCCCCAAAAAATTGTGCTTGGCTTCTCCAAACTTATCTTGTGCCAGGTATACATCTCCTATGTTATCATAAGTAG